>NZ_JBHTSA010000130.1:0-22248 GCF_042795405.1 Streptomyces sp. NPDC056480
CCGGAACTCCGGTGCGGGGCGTCCGCGTGTGCCCCGGCGCACGCGTCAGTCCGGCTTGCGGGCGACGGCGAAGATCCGGCGGAACGGGAAGACCGTGCCGTGCGGACCCCGGGGATAGGCCTCGCGAAGGAGGTCACGGTACTGGCCGAGGAAGGCGTCGATCGCGTCCTGGTCGTCGCCCAGGGTGGTGAGGACGGGCCGCAGGGCCGTGCCCTTGACCCAGTCGAGGACGGGGTCCTCTCCCTGGAGCAGCTGGCAGTACGTGGTCTCCCAGACATCCGTCTCGCAGCCGAGGTCGGTGAGGCGGGTGAGGTAGTCGGAGGTGTCGAGGACATGGACGAACCGGCGGCCCTGGTCGCTCAGGCGGCCGCGCCACTCGGGGGTCTCGCAGAGTTCGCCGAGCAGGGCGTGGCTGGGCGAGGTGAAGTTGCCGGGGACCTGGAAGGCGAGGGTGCCGCCGGGCCGGAGTCCGTCGATCCAGCCGGCGAAGGACTCGGGGTGGTTGGGCACCCACTGGAGGGCGGCGTTGGAGACGATCAGGTCGTAGGGCTCGGTGGGGGTCCAGTGCGCGGCGTCGGCGGGCCGGAAGTCGATCCAGCCGCCGCCGCGGGTGGTGCCGGAGCAGTCCTTCTCGGCCTGCTCCAGCATGTCGGGCGAGAGGTCGAAGCCGGTGATGTGGGCGTCGGCCCAGCGGTCGGCGAGGAGGACCGTCACGTTTCCGGGGCCACACCCGATGTCGGCGATTCGGGCCGGCCGGTCCTGTGCGGGCAGGTGCGGTATTCGGGTGAGCAGGTCGAGGAAGGGCCGGGTGCGGTGGCCCGAGTGCCGGAGGTATTGCTGTGGATCCCATGTCGGCGCGGATGGTGCGGCGGATTCCACGGAATGCATGTTCGAAGCCCCCTTGCTGGAACGAGTTGCCGAAGCGGAACGGAGTTCCGGCCGGGTCCCTTCCCCGCAGTCCGGGGAAATATATCTCGACTCCAAGATACTCGATATCGAGAAACTTGACCCCAAGAGACTTTATGTCAACAGACCCTCTACACTGATCGTCATGGAGGACGAGGTCGACCGACTGGTCGCAGCATGGCGCCGCGAGCGCCCCGACCTCGACGTGGAACCGCTCGAGGTGCTCAGCCGCGTCTCGCGGCTCGCCCGGCACCTCGACCGCGCCCGTCGGCTCGCCTTCTCCGAGCACCAGCTGGAGCCCTGGGAGTTCGACGTCCTCACCTCCCTGCGCCGCGCCGGAGCCCCGTACCAGCTCTCCCCCGGCCAGCTCCTGACCCAGACCCTGGTCACCTCCGGCACCATGACCAACCGCATCGACCGGCTCACCAAGAAGGGCCTCGTCGAGCGGCTCCCCGACCCCAGCGACCGGCGCGGCGTCCTGGTCCGGCTCACCCCCGAGGGCCGCGACCGCGCCGACGAGGCGCTCGCCGGGCTGCTCGCCCAGGAGCGGGCCATCCTGGCCCAGCTCTCCCGGGGCCAGCGCGGCGAACTGGCCGCGCTGCTACGCCAGCTGACCGCCCCGTTCGACAACGTCCCCGGATAGTCCGGCCCCCGGGAGTCCGGACAGCGGCACCTCGCCCAGTTGGGCCGGCCCCACCCCCGCCCTCCTGGCCAGGGCGACCGCCGCCAGGGTCGAGTGCACGCCCAGCTTCCCCAGCACGTTCTGCATGTGCGTACGGACGGTGTGCGGGGACAGGAAGAGGCGCTCGGCGACGGCCTTGCGCCCCAGGCCGGCCACCATGCAGCGCAGCACCTCCCGCTCGCGCGGGGTCAGCGACTCCACCAGCCGCTCGCTGTCCGTCCGGTGCTTGCGGGCGGCGGTCAGCTCCCGCAGGACACCCGTGAGCAGCGCGGGCGGCAGATGCGTCTCGTCCCGCAGCACCCCGCGGACCACCGCGAGGAGCCGCTGGAGCGAGCAGTCCTTCGCGACCCAGCCGGAGGCCCCGGCCTGGAGCGCCAGGGCGGCCCGGTGCGGGTCGTCCTTCTCGGCGAGGACGACGGTACGGACCGCGGGCTGGACCCGTCGTACCCCCGCGACCAGGGAGATCCCGTCGACGGCGCCCTCGGCGTCGTCCGGCACGGCGCGGGCCACGGACCCGGCCGGACCGGCGCCCAGCTCGGCGTCGACGAGCAGCACGTCGAACCTGCGGCCCTCGGCGGCACCGCGCTCCAGGCAGCGCAGGGCGGCCGGGCCGCTTCCCGCGGCGGCGACGTCGACATCGGGCTCGGCCGCGAGTGCGGCGGCCAGCGATTCGGCGAAGACGCGGTGGTCGTCCACCACGAGGACACGGATACGTGCCACGGACACCCCCAAGTGTCGAGAACGGGAAAACCGACGCGGGTACGGCGTCGGAGGCGGGTCCGTCATCCGCGCGGCCGCCGCCGTGCGTTGACTGTTACCCCCGCTTCCGGCGCCGTACCCGACCGGGTCTCGCCCCCTGAACAGCACCGGCCCCCACCGGCGCTGCCCCTCAGAGTAGGGGCGGGGCGTCACGGCGGGGGCCGATTCACGGAACTGTCCGAAGTCGTACGGGAGTACGGAGGGTGCCGGCGGCCCCGTCCGGGGGCGGCCGGCGCACCGTACGGGAGGGCCTCGGGAGGGTCAGAGGCGCCGCGCACCCGCCGCGGGGACGGCCGGGAAGACTCCGGGGGCCGCGTGGCCGGCCTCGGCGAAGGCCTTCTCGACGGCGGCGGCGACCGCGTCCGCCCGGTCGGCGTCCACGAGGACGACGGCGGAGCCGCCGAAGCCGCCGCCGGTCATCCGGGCACCGAGCGCCCCGGCGGCGTTCGCCGCCTCGACGACCAGGTCGAGCTCCGGGCAGGAGACCCGCAGATCGTCCCGGAGGGAGGCGTGCCCCTCGGTGAGGACGGCGCCGACGGCCCGGGTGTCCCCGGCGTCGAGCAGCGCGATCGTCCGCTCCACGCGGGCGTTGTCGGTGACGACGTGCCGCACGTAGCGCCGCACCGTCTCGTCGCTCAGCAGTGCGAGGGCTTCGGGCAGTTGCGCGACGCTCACGTCGCGCAGGGCCCGGGCTCCGAGCGCCCGCGCACCGGCTTCGCAACCGGCGCGCCGCTCGGCGTACGCGCCGTCGCCGAGCGCGTGCTTCACCCGGGTGTCGACGACGAGCAGCCGCAGCCCCTCCCGCGCCAGGTCGAAGGGGACCTGGCGGTACGAGAGGTCCCGGGTGTCCAGATACAGGGCGTGGCCCTCCTCGGCGCAGGCGGAGGCCATCTGGTCCATCACCCCGCAGGGGACGCCGACGAAGGCGTTCTCGGCGCGCTGGGCGAGCCGGGCGAGCTCGGGTCTGGAGAGCCCGAGCCCGAACAGGTCGTCGAGGGCGAGCGCGGTGACGACCTCGAGGGCGGCCGACGAGGAGAGCCCGGCGCCGGTCGGCACGGTCGAGGTGAGGTGGACGTCCGCGCCGGTGACCGGGTGCCCGGCCTCCCGCAGCGCCCAGACGACGCCGGCCGGGTAGGCGGCCCAGCCGCCGCCGGAGAGCGGTTCGAGGGAGTCGACGTCGAGCTGGACGATGCCGCCGTCGACGTCGGCGGAGTGCAGGCGCAGCACCCCGTCGTCGCGGCGGGCGACGGCGGCGACGGTGGTGTGCGGCAGCGCGAGCGGCAGCACGAACCCGTCGTTGAAGTCGGTGTACTCGCCGATGAGGTTGACCCGGCCGGGGGCGGCCCAGACGCCGTCGGGGGCGGCGCCGTACAGCGCCTCGAAGTCGGTGGCGACGCTCATGCCCGACCCTCCTCGTGCCGGGCCCGTGCGAAGTCCCAGGCGTCGGCGACGACGTCCGCGAGGTCCGGGCGGGACGGCGTCCAGCCGAGCCGTTCGCGGGCGGCTTCGGCGGAGGCGACGAGGACGGCGGGGTCGCCGGCCCGGCGCGGGGCGGTGACCTCCGGGATCGGGTGCCCGGTGACCTTCCGGACGGTCTCGACGACCTCGCGGACGGAGAAGCCGTTGCCGTTGCCGAGGTTGCAGATCAGGTGCTCGCCCGCGGTCATCGCGTCGAGCGCCAGGAGGTGGGCCTCGGCCAGGTCGGCGACGTGGATGTAGTCGCGGACGCAGGTGCCGTCGGGGGTCGGGTAGTCGTCGCCGTACACGGAGATCGCCTCGCGGCCGCCGAGGGCGACCTGGAGGACGAGCGGGACGAGGTGCGACTCGGGTGCGTGGCGCTCGCCGAGGGAGCCGTACGCTCCGGCGACGTTGAAGTAGCGCAGCGAGACGGCGGCGAGGCCGTGGGCGGTGCACTCCCCGCCGATCATGTGGTCGACGGCGAGCTTGCTCGCCCCGTAGGGGCTGGTGGGGGCGGTCGGGGCGGTCTCGGTGATCGGGACGGTCTCCGGCTCGCCGTAGGTCGCGGCGGTGGAGGAGAAGACCAGCCTGCGGACGCCGGCGGAGCGCATGGCGGCGAGCAGGGCCATGGTGCCGCCGACGTTGTTCTCCCAGTACTTCTCGGGCTTGGCGACGGACTCGCCGACCTGGGAGAAGGCGGCGAAGTGCAGGACGCCGTCGTAGGAGTCGTCCAGCCATCGCGCCGCGTCCTGGATGCGGCCCTCGACGAACTCGGCGCCCGCCGGGACGGCTTCGGCGAATCCGGTGGAGAGGTCGTCGAGGACGGTGACCCGGTGGCCCCGCTCCAGGAGGTGGGCGGCGACGACGCTGCCCACGTATCCGGCCCCGCCGGTCACCAGGTACTTCTGCACTGCCTCGGTCACTTGCCTGCCACCTCTCGGAGTCGCCGGGCCGCCGTCTCCGGCGGCACGTCGTTGCTGAACGCGCTCATGCCGGACTCGGTGCCCGCGAGGTACTTGAGCCTGCCGGACGTCCGGCGGACGGTGAAGAGTTCCAGGTGCAGGGCGAACTCCTCGCGGTCCGCACCGGTGAACGGCGCCTGGTGCCAGGCGGAGATGTACGGCGTCGGCGGCTCCTCCGGTCCGAAGATCCGGTCGAAGCGCCTCAAGAGTTCCAGATAGATCTGTGGGAACTCTGTGCGGGCCTCCTCGTCGAGCGCGCGCAGGTCGGGCACGCGGCGGGTCGGGTAGAGGTGGACCTCGTACGGCCAGTGGGCGGCGTACGGCACGAAGGCGATCCAGTGCCCGGTCTCCAGGACGATCCGCTCGGCGTCGGCGCGTTCCCGGGCAACGACGTCGTCGAAGAGGTTGCCGCCGGTGCGGGCCCGGTGCTCGGCCGCGTGCCGCCGCATGAGGGCGGTGCGGGGGGTGGCGGCCGGGTAGGCGTAGATCTGCCCGTGGGGGTGGGCGAGGGTGACGCCGATCTCGGCGCCGCGGTTCTCGAAGCAGTACACCTGCTCGACGCCGGGGCGGGCGGCGAGTTCGGTGGTGCGGTCGGTCCAGGCGTCGAGCACGAGGGCGGCCCGCTCGGGGGTGAGGTCGGCGAAGGATGCCTCGTGGTCGGCGGTGAAGCAGACGACCTCGCAGCGGCCCGACTCCCCGGCGAGGGTGGGGAAGCGGTTCTCGAAGACGACGACCTCGTAGTCGGGGGCGGGGATCTCGCTCTGCCGTCCGTCGCCTGAGGGGCAGAGCGGGCACTCCCCGGCCGGCGGGTGGTACGTCCGGCCCTGCCGGTGCGAGGCGACGGCGACGGAGTCCCCGAGGAGCGCGTCGTACCGGAGCTCGGTGGCGGAGGCGACGGGGTCGAGCGGCCGGGTGTCGACGGCGGTGCGGACGGCGTCGTCACGGGTGTCGTAGTAGATCAGCTCGCGTCCGTCGGCGAGCGTGGTCACGGTCTTCTTCACGGGGTGGCCTCCGGCGGTTCAAACATAACCACGCACAAGGAACCACATTCCAACATCGCCGTCAACGGCGCAGCCCGGCCCCTCCCACGAACGAAGGGACCGGGCTTCACCCGAACGTCAGAAGACCGGCGCGCCCGAGGGCCCGGGCACCACGCGGCCCGGACGTCAGAAGGAGGGACCCCGCTGCACCGGCACCGCACGGTCGAGCAGCCCCGTACGGGCCGCGAGGGCCGCCGCCTCCAGGCGCGACCCCACCCCCAGCTTCATCAGGACCCGCTGCACATGCGTCCGGGCCGTGCTCGGCGCGATCCCCATCCCCTCCGCGATCAGCCGGGTGTCCTCCCCCTCCGCGACCCGGACGAGCACCTCCACCTCCCGCTGCGTCAGGAGCCGCAGCAGCCGCTGGCCCTCGTCGTCCGGCTGCGCCGAGGGGTGCAGCAGCTCCGCGAAGGCCGACTGGAGCAGCTGCGGCGCCACCGCCGACTCCCCCGCCCTCGCCTTCACCAGGGCGCGCTCGACGCCCTCGATGCGCTCGTCGTGCCGGACGTACCCCGAGGCCCCGGCGGCGAACGCCGCCGCGATCCCGCGCGGCGAGGGCACCGGGCCGAGCACCACCACGGCCACCTGCGGCCGCTCGCGCTTGATCCGTACGACCACGTCGAAGGCCCCCGGTTCGGCCGGGGCGGCCGTGCCCAGGAGACAGACCTCCGGCGCCCGGCTCACCACGAGCTCCGCCGCCCCCGCCACCGGTGCCGCCGCCGCGAGCACCCGGTGCCCGCGCAGCTTCAGTGCCGAGGCGAGCGCCTCCGCGAGCAGGCGGTGGTCGTCCACCACCACGAGCCGTACGCCCATCCCGGTCATCCCCCATCCTCCCGGGCCGCCGTCCACCGGCCACCCCGCCCGGCAAGCTACACGCTCCCCCACCTCACAGCCCGTCAACCTCCGTCACACGAAAAGGGAGACCTCGCGTGCTCGACGGCTCCGTCGCCCCGGGCCTCCGATCCGCCGCGCCCCCGCACACGCGTGAGGAGGGCCTCCCCGGAATCCCGGGAAGGCCCTCCTCGTCTCCTTGGCGGCGGGCGCCTCAGCCCTTGGTGCTGTACGCCACCGCGAGGTACCGCTTGTCGTACGCCGAGGTGGACTCGCGCGTCTTGCTCACGTTCACCGGCGAGATGAAGAGCCGGCCGTCCTCGTAGAGGAACTCGGCGCCGTTGATGGAGAAGCTGTTCTCCTTCTCCCGGTTCACCTTGTCCGACGGGTTCTCCAGAAGGAGGGTCTCCTTCATCGTGCCGCCGTGGATGGACACGATCTGCCCGCCCTTGTCGTACGGGGGCTCCTTGTACGCGATCAGGTCGCCCCCGTCCATGCGGAGCGGGATCAGCGTGTACTTGTCACCGGCGTCCGCCTTCTCCGGCACCGTCCTCCCGGTGGCCAGGTCGAACGCGATCACCTCGTTCGTCTCGTCGCCGTACTCGCCGGTGGAGCCCTCGTGCTCCTCGGTCGGCACGTACAGCCGGCCGTTGCCGACGAGCGCCTGCGTGCAGGCCTCGACCTTGGTCGAGCGGCAGCGGGCCGCGTACTGGTCGGCGTCCGCCGTGATCTTCGCCTTCAGCTTCCCGGTCTTCTCGTCGAGGGAGAAGAAGTCCGAGATGCCGCTGCCGTCGCCTGCGCTGTCGCCGACGTCGGCCGCGACGACCAGCGGCTTGGTGGAGACCACGGCCGCGTACTTGACGCCGGTCGGCATCTTGTACTGCGAGACCGGGGCGCCCGTCATCGGGTCGAGGTTCTGGATCATCACGTACTGGGCGTCGTACGTGCCGCACTTGCGGACCGCGACGAGACCCTCGCCGCCGCCGTACCCCAGGTCGTAGCAGCCCTGGTCGTTCGCCTGCGGCTTCCAGCGCGGGTTGCCGTTGGCGACATCGAAGGCCGCGCCGCCGTCGAGGCCGCCGGCCGCGACCGTCTTGCCGCTGAGCGTCACCTCGCCGAACCGCACCTTGCCGTCGCCCGCCGCGCCGCCGGTGACGGAGGTCGACCAGGCCAGCTTCCCGGTCTCGAGGTCGACCACGCCGACCTCGGTGCATTCCCGGTAGTACCGGGGCGCCACCCGCTTGGCCGCCTCGAAGAGGATCGGCACCTTGTGGTCGGCGGTCATGTGCCGGGAGGCGCCGCAGACCTGACCGGTCAGCGGCAGCGTCCAGACGACCGTTCCCTTGTCGAGGTCGTAGCCGACCACCGAGTTGACGCCGGTCTTCACGAAGACCTTGTCGGTGACCCACGAGCCGGCGACGGGCGTGGTGTCGGGGACCTTGGGCACGTCGAGCTGGAACGCCGGCTTCGCCTTGGTGTTCCCGCCCGCCTTCTCCTTGCCGTCGCCGCCGACGCCCTGGCTTCCGCCGGTCCCGCCGCCGGTGCCGCCCTGCGAGGCGCCGCCGGTGCCCTTCGACTCGTCGGCCTTGCCGCCGCCGTCACCGGAGTTGGCGTACCAGATGCCGGCGCCGATGATCAGGACGACGGCGACGACCGCCGCGATGACGATCTGGAGCTGGGCCGACAGCTTCTTGCCGCCGCCCGGCGCCACGGCCGGGGCCGCGGCCGTGGCGGGCTGCTGGTATCCGCCGTAGGGCTGCTGCTGCGGATAGCCGTACGGGGGCTGGGCCGGCTGCTGGTAGCCGGCGCCGTAGGGCTGCTGCGGCTGCGTGGGCGGCTGCGCCGGGTAGCCGTACGGCTGCTGCGGCGGGGTCGCCTGGGGCTGTCCCCCTGGGCCCTGCGGCCCGGGAGGTGCCCCCTGCGGATGGCCGTAGCCCGGGTCCGGCGCCTGCTGCGGGTACCCGTACCCCGGGTCCGGCTGCTGCGGCGGTGCCTGCTGCGGATAGCCGTAACCGGGCTCCGGCTGCTGCGGCGGGGGCGGCGTCGGCGCGCCGAAGCCACCCTGCGGGTCAGGGGGTCGGTTCGGCGGCGGGGGTGGCTGCGTCATCGGTCCGTGTACCTCACTTGCTGAAGGCCATCATCGTCTTGACCAGCTTTTCTTCCTTGTCGTTCGACGCGGAGACGCGCCCGCTCGCCACGACGAAGGTGCCGGCGCCGTACGCGTAGCCCGGGCTGTAGAAGTTGTTCTCGACCTGGGCCGTCGCCGCCGGGTGCTGGAGCACGATCTTCGGCGCACCGCCGGTGGGGGCGATCGTCGCGACGGCGCCGCCCTTGTCGTAGGACGGGTCCACGTAGACCAGGACCTGGCCGCCCTCCATGCGGAGCGGGAGCATGGACTGCTCACCGGGCGCCTTGGAGCGCCACTTGGCCTTGCCGTTCTTCAGGTCGAAGGCGACGACCTCGTTGGGGGTGCCGTACGAGGTCTCGGTGGCCATGTAGAAGGTGTTCGCGTCGGCCGCGACTCCCGTGCAGCCCTGGAGGTTCTTGCCGAAGACCACGAAGCCGCCGCCGCACGAGGGGGCGAACTTGTCCTTGCCGCCCTGGATCTGCGAGCGGAGCGAACCGTTGGGGTTCAGCGCGAAGACGGTCCACTTCTTCTGCTCGCGCTGGGTGGCGGAGACGACCAGCGGGTCGACCGAGTAGACCCGGTCCACCTCCCAGTCGGTCTGCAGCTTGAAGGTCCACTTGGGCTTGCCCGTGTTCGGGTCGATCTGGCTGACGCCCTGGACCTTCTTGGTGGTGCTGCCCGACGGGCAGTCCACGGCGGCGATCAGCTTGCTGCCGCCGGCGTACGCGAAGGGCTTGCAGCCGGTCGTCGCACCGGTGAAGAGCTGCTTGCCGTCGGTCAGCGAGAAGCCGTAGGAGCTGCTGGTGCCGGAGACGGTCACCGTGTTGCCGCTGATGGCCAGGGTGTTGTCCGAGAAGGCGAAGAGGCCCGTGGGCTTCGGTACGGCCTTCTTCCAGCCGGCCTTGCCGGTCTTCAGGTCGATCTGCTGGAGCGAGGTGCACTTGGCGCCGTCCTTGGCGCTCTCGGCGTAGGCGAAGACCATGACGCCGTTCGGCGCGGGGTCCGCGGGCGCGGCGCACAGCTCGAACGGCACGTCGACGTGCCACTTGGGGGCGCCGTCGCTCAGGTTGTAGCCGGAGATGCCCTTGTACATGGCCTTGACGACGGTGTCGCCGACGATCCACGGACCGAGGACGTCGGAGCCGTTGCGGGGCAGGTCGACATCGTTCTGGAGCAGCCAGTTGACCTTGGCCTCGCCGGCCTGGCGGCCGGCGTTGAGGTCCTCGTCGCCGCCCTTCGAGCCGTCGCCCGAGCCGTCGCCCTTGTCCACCGATTCGGTGGGCTCGGGGGCGTTGGAGGAGGAGCTCGACGTGGCGGTCGGACCGGCGATCGGGTCCTTGTCGTCGTCCCCGCCGACGACGGCCCAGGTGGTGACGGCGGCCACCAGGACGGCGCCCGCGGCGATGGCGGCGACGAGACCGGTGCGGCCCTTGAGGCCGCCGCCGGAGGGCGGCGGGGTGGGGGCGCCCTGGTACATCGGCTGGGTGGGGTACCCGCCGTAGGGGTTCTGCTGCTGGCCGTACGGTCCCGGCTGCTGCGGGTAGCCGTACGGCTGCTGCGGGGGCTGCTGGCCGTACGGTCCGGGCTGGCCCGGCTGGCCGTACGGACCCGGCTGACCGGGCTGGCCCTGCTGCGGGTATCCGTAACCGGGCTGCGGCTGCTGGCCGTACGGTCCGGGTGCGGCGGGCGGCGCGGCCGGGGGCGCGCTCGGGGGCACTCCGGGCGGCCCGGCGGGCGGCGGCGGGGTCTGCGGTGCCTGCGGCGGGACGGGCGGCACGGGCGGCGTGCCCTGGTGCGGGCCCTGGTTCGGATCCTGGGGAGCTCCGAAGCCCCCCGGCGGCTGGTTGCTGGGCGGCTGGGTCATCAGCAGTTCCCCCTTGACGTGAGCGGGTTTTCTTTCTACCACTCACGCGCCGGCGCAAAAGCGACCGGTCCGCCCCTTGTACCCAAGGGAGGACCGGCCTGTGATGCCCTCGTTATGCGTCCTCGGCCAGTTCGAGCCAGCGCATCTCCAATTCCTCGCGTTCACCCGCGAGTTCCCGGAGCTCCCCGTCGAGCTTCGCCACGAGTTCGAAATCGGTGGCGTTCTCGGCGATCCGCGCGTGCAGCCTGCCCTCCTTGTCGGAGAGCTTGTCGAGCTGCCGCTCGACCTTCTGCAGCTCCTTCTTGGCGGCGCGGCTGTCGGCGGCGGAGACGCCCGGCTTCGCCTGCGCGGGCGCTGCGGCGGGCGCCGGGACGGCCGCCTCGATCATCTTCCGGCGCCGCTCCAGGTACTCGTCGATGCCGCGGGGCAGCATCCGCAGCGTCTGGTCGCCGAGCAGCGCGAGCGTCCGGTCGGTGGTGCGCTCGATGAAGAACCGGTCGTGGGAGATGACGACCATGGAGCCCGGCCAGCCGTCGAGGAGGTCCTCGAGCTGGGTGAGGGTCTCGATGTCGAGGTCGTTGGTGGGCTCGTCGAGGAAGAGGACGTTCGGCTCGTCCATCAGCAGGCGGAGCAGCTGGAGGCGGCGGCGCTCACCGCCGGAGAGGTCGCCGACCGGCGTCCACTGCTTCTCCTTGGAGAAGCCGAACTGCTCGCAGAGCTGCCCGGCGGTCATCTCGCGGCCCTTGCCGAGGTCGACCCGGTCGCGGATCTGCTGGACGGCCTCCAGGACCCTGAGGGTGCCGGGGAGTTCGGTGACGTCCTGGGAGAGGTAGGCGAGCCGGACGGTCTTGCCGACGGTGACGCTGCCGGCCGCGGGCTGGATCTCGCCCTGGCTGACGGCGGCGTCGGCGAGGGCGCGCAGGAGTGAGGTCTTGCCCGCGCCGTTGACGCCGACGAGGCCGATGCGGTCGCCGGGGCCGAGCTGCCAGGTGAGGTGCTGGAGAAGGGTCTTGGGACCGGCGGTGACGGTCACGTCCTCCAGGTCGAACACGGTCTTCCCGAGCCGGGCGTTGGCGAACTTCATCAGCTCGGACGTGTCGCGCGGCGGCGGCACGTCGGCGATCAGCTCGTTGGCGGCCTCGATGCGGTAGCGGGGCTTGGAGGTGCGGGCGGGGGCGCCGCGCCGCAGCCAGGCCAGTTCCTTGCGCATCAGGTTCTGCCGCTTGGACTCCTCCGTGGCGGCGATGCGCTCGCGCTCGGCGCGGGCGAAGACGTAGTCGGAGTAGCCGCCCTCGTACTCGTGCACGGCACCGCGCTGGACGTCCCACATGCGGGTGCAGACCTGGTCGAGGAACCAGCGGTCGTGGGTGACGCAGACGAGCGCGGAGCGGCGCTCCTGGAGGTGCTTGGCCAGCCAGGAGATGCCCTCGACGTCGAGGTGGTTGGTGGGCTCGTCGAGGACGATCAGGTCCTGGTCCTCGATGAGCAGCTTGGCGAGCGCGATGCGGCGGCGCTCACCGCCGGAGAGCGGGCCGATGACCGTGTCGAGGCCGTTCTCGAAGCCGGCCAGGTCGAGCCCGCCGAAGAGCCCGGTGAGCACGTCGCGGATCTTGGCGCTGCCGGCCCACTCGTGGTCGGCCATGACGCCGATGACCTCGTGCCGGATGGTGGCCTTCGGGTCGAGCGAGTCGTGCTGGGTGAGCACGCCGAGGCGCAGCCCGCCGCTGTGGGTGACGCGGCCGGTGTCGGCCTCCTCCAGCTTGGCGAGCATCCGGATGAGGGTGGTCTTGCCGTCGCCGTTGCGGCCCACGACGCCGATCCGGTCCCCCTCGGAGACGCCGAGCGAGACGCCGTCGAGCAGTGCACGGGTGCCGTACACCTTGCTGACAGCCTCGACATTGACCAGATTGACGGCCACTTTGACTCCTGTACGGGGGATCGATCGATCTCCCAGAGTACGTTGCCGCGTACACCGCGCCGACGGGTAGTACCAGCGGTAGCATGGGTGGCATGACCGAGCCTACTCAGAAGTACTCGATCAGCATGCCGCGCGACATCGCGGAGGCCGCACGGGCCCGCAGCGGGCCCTCGGGACTCTCCGCCTATGTGGCGGCGGCGGTCGCCCGGCAGATAGAGCGGGACGATCTCAACGAACTCATCGCGGTGGCCGAGGCCGAGCACGGACCGGTCACGGACGAGGAGATCCAGGCACGGCGCGAACAGCTGCGCCGGGCCCGTGAGCAGCAGGGCGGCACGGGGCCGACCGGGGCGAGCGCCGCGTGACCCGTGCGGAGGCGGCTCCCGGCGGCACGCTGGTCCTCGACAGCGAGGGACTGGCCAAGGCCGTGCTGCGTGACCGCGAGGTCACCGGCTGGCTCGCGCTGGCCCGCGCCGACGACCTGCGCGTCGTGACGAGCGCCGCCACGCTGGTGGAGGTGATGCACCCGCGCATCAATCGCGCGGCCCTGGAATGGACCCTGTCACGTCTCGTCATCGAGCCCGTGACGGACACCGTCGCCCGCGGTGCGGCGGCTCTCCTGGCCGCGAACGGGCTGCACGGCCACAAGCACGCCATCGACGCGATGGTCGCGGCGACGGCTCTCGCGGCCCCCGGTCCGGTCACCGTGCTCACCTCGGACCCGGAGGACCTGATGGTCCTCTGTGCCGGTCGGGCCACCGTCATCGCGATCTGAGACGGCGAGCTCAGGCACCGTCCCCGGACCGGTGCCGTCCCGCCCTCTCCACAAGGAGCCAGCCCGCGAGGGCGAGACCGACGGCCGCCGGGGCCGTGACCGGGACGGCTATCAGGGTGGCCGAGTGACCGTCGAGGAGTCCCGCGAAGCCCGTCAGGGAGAGGCCGAGGACGCCGAGGAGCGCGAGCGTGATGCCGACCGCCGCCACCGGGCCGCCCCCGCCCGTCGCCGGGACCGCCGGAACCGGCGCCTCGAAGCGGCGGAAGGCGGCCACCAGCAGCGCCGTGAGGAGGCCCGCCGCGAGGAAGCGGAGGGGGACCTGCGCCCACCAGGCGCCGCTCGCCGGGGCGGGCAGCTCCGCACCGAGGCCGAGCATCGCCCCGTACACCCCGAGCATCGCCGTCAGGTGCCAGAGGAACGCCGTCATCGCGATCCCGTTCGCGGCGACCACCGCCCGCCACACCGAGGCGCGGGCCACCAGCCGCGCCCCCGGGCCCCGGAGCAGCTCGACCGCGCCGACCAGCCACAGGCCGTGACAGAGCAGGGCGAGGGTCGGCGGGGCCATGTTCGAGACCTTCTCGCCCGGCATCCCCACCATCGACAGCGGATACGGCCCGAGGACGACGAGGGCCGTCGCCCCGAGCAGACCGGCGCCGGCGAGCAGGGCGGGCCGGCGGATCATGCCGTCGGCGCGGAGGAACCCGAGCTGGTGGACCGCCAGCCACACGAACGCGAAGTTCAGGAACTCGACGAACGGCACGTCCGCCGCGAACCGCAGCACGTCCACCGCGACCGCGCCGCCGGCGAGCGCCGCGAACGCGCCCCAGCCCCACCGCTCGTGCAGCCGCAGCAGCGGCGGGGTGAACGCGACCATCGCCAGATAGATCCCGATGAACCAGAGCGGCTGGGTGACCAGTCGCAGCGCGACCCCGGTGAGCCCTCCGTCCGCCCCGGACAGCTGGAGGAGCAGCGCCGCGGCACCCCAGACGCCGACGAAGACCATCGTCGGCCGCAGCAGCCGCTGGAGCCTGGCCCGCAGGAAGGCCGCGTACTGCGGGCGGGAGCGGTGGGCGAGGGCGTGCGAGAAGCCGCCGACGAAGAAGAACACCGGCATCACCTGGAACAGCCAGGTCACCACCTGGAGTCCGGGCACGACGGCGAGCAGGTTGCCGACCTGTCCGTCGGTGGTGACGGCCGCCATCAGCCAGTGCCCGAGCACGACGACGGCGAGCGAGGCGACCCGGAGCAGATCGACGTACCGGTCCCGGCCCGCCGGCGTTGCGGCGGCGAGCTCACGCGCGCTGATTCCCATGCCCGTACGGTCCCGCGGGCGGCCCGGCGGCCGACAGGGCGCTGATACTCAGCCGCCGCGTGAGTACGGGCCTCCCGGGCGCGATGCCGACAGGCCCACACCCAGGCCCCCGGGCGCAGTGCCGACCGGCCCCATGCCGCTCTAGAGGACCATGGAGCCCGGCGCCGGCGAGGTCGCCACCCGCGCCGTGCGGCAGGTGCCCGAGGCGATCAGGGCGGCGGCGACCGTCTCCGCGGACTCCGCGTCCTTCACCAGGAACGCGGTCGTCGGGCCCGAGCCCGAGACCAGCGCCGCCAGCGCGCCCGCCTCCGTGCCCGCCGTCAGCGTCTCGGCGAGCGACGGGCGCAGGGAGAGCGCCGCCGCCTGGAGGTCGTTGGCGAGGGCGGCCGCGAGCGCGGTCGTGTCGCCGGCGCTCAGGGCCTCCAGGAGGGCCGGGGAGGCCTCCGGTTCGGGGACCTCGACGCCTGCGGTGAGCCGGTCGAACTCGCCGAACACCACCGGGGTCGAGAGACCGCCGTCGGCGACGGCGAACACCCAGTGGAAGCCACCGCCGACCGGCAGCTCCGTCAGCCTCTCGCCGCGCCCGGTACCGAGCGCCGCCCCGCCGACCAGGCTGAACGGCACGTCGCTGCCGAGCTCGGCGCAGATCTCCAGGAGCTCCTCGCGGGAGGAGTTCAGGCCCCACAGCGCGTCGCACGCGAGCAGGGCGCCCGCGCCGTCCGCGCTGCCGCCGGCCATGCCGCCGGCGACCGGGATGTCCTTGGCGATGTGCAGGTGCACGTCCGGGGAGATGCCGTGCCGGGCGGCGAGCAGCTCGGCGGCGCGCGCGGCCAGGTTGGTGCGGTCCAGCGGCACCTTGTCGGCGTCCCGGCCCTCGCAGGTGATCGTCAGCTCGTCGGCCGGGGTCGCCGTCACCTCGTCGTGGAGGGAGACCGCGAGGAACACGTTGGCCAGGTCGTGGAAGCCGTCGGGGCGGGCGGCGCCCACCGCGAGCTGCACGTTGACCTTGGCGGGGACGCGGACGGTGACGCCTCCCGCGGCGGTCATGCCTTCGCCTCCGCGATCCGGGCGAACTCCTCCACCGTCAGTCCCTCGCCGCGCGCCTGCGGCGAGATCCCGGCCTTCACCAGGGCCTCCTCCGCCGCCGCGGGCGAGCCGGCCCATGTCGCGAGGGCCGCGCGCAGGGTCTTGCGCCGCTGGGCGAAGGCGGCGTCGACGACCGCGAAGACCTCCTGCCGGGTGGCAGTGGTCGCCAGCGGCTCGGTGCGGCGGACGAGGGAGACGAGACCGGAGTCGACGTTCGGCGCGGGCCAGAAGACGTTGCGGCCGATGGACCCGGCGCGCTTGACCTCCGCGTACCAGTTGGCCTTGACCGACGGCACGCCGTACACCTTGTTGCCCGGCTTGGCGGCGAGCCGGTCGGCGACCTCGGCCTGGACCATGACGAGGGTCCGCTCGATGCTCGGGAACCGCTCCAGCATGTGGAGCAGGACGGGCACCGCGACGTTGTACGGCAGGTTCGCGACGAGCGCGGTGGGCGCCGGGCCCGGCAGCTCCTGGACCTGCATGGCGTCGGAGTGCACGAGCGCGAAGCGGTCGGCGCGGGCCGGCATGCGGGCGGCGATCGTGGCGGGCAGCGCGGCGGCGAGCACGTCGTCGATCTCGACGGCCGTCACCCGGTCCGCGGCCTCCAGGAGGGCCAGGGTGAGGGAGCCGAGTCCGGGCCCCACCTCCACGACCACGTCGTCGGGCCGCACCCCCGCCGTGCGGACGATCCGCCGGACGGTGTTGGCGTCGATGACGAAGTTCTGGCCCTTCTGCTTCGTGGGGCGTACGCCGAGGACGGCCGCCAGTTCACGGATGTCGGCGGGGCCGAGGAGGGCGTCAGGGCTTTCGGGGCCGGTGGTGGTGCTCACCGGTACAGCCTACGGGGCACCCGTGGGGCCGACCGACGACTCACCCCGCCGCGCCCCGGCTCACCCCCGCCGCACGCCGTCTCACCCGTGCAGCCGCCGTCCGCAGTGGGGCCACGGACTCGCCCCCCGCTGCACGTACAGCTTCTTCGCGCGGAAGGTCTGCTCCGCGGCGGGCGCGTTCTGGGCGACTCCGCTGCCGCCGAGGGAGCGCCAGGTGCCGGGGGCGAACTGGTAGAGCCCGCCGTACGTCCCCGAGGGGTCGACGGCGTTCGGACGGCCGCCGGACTCGCAGGCGGCGAGCGCGCCCCAGTCGAGTCCGTCGGCGCCCGCGACGGAGGTCGGCATGGGCCTGGTGCCGACCCGGACGCGCCGGCTGACGGGTTCGCGGACGATCTCCTCGCCGACCCGGCGGGGCTTCTGCCGGACGCCGTTGACCGTCCGCAGGCTGTACGTGACACGGCGGACGCCGGACGCGCCCTGCCGGTCGACGACCTCGGTGCCGACGAAGAGCGCGGGGTCGCGGGTCCGTTCGACGGCGTACGGCACGGCCTCCTCGCGCGTCACCTTCGAGCCGGTGATCCGCAGCACGGTGACCGTCTGGCCGTCGCGCGGGAAGGACTCGGGGACGACGGAGACGGCGTCCTGCGCGGAGAGGGTGATCCCGGCCTCGGTGAGGGCCTCGCGGACGGTGGCGGCGTTCGTCCGGACGGTCCGCTCGCGCCCGTCGGCGAGGAAGGTCACCGTCCGCTCGGTCCGTACGTCGAGGGCGAGCCCGCTGCGGGAGATGGGGGCGCCGCGGGAGACCGAGAGGTACGCGCCCTCCGCGCGGACCCCGAGCTGGCGCAGCGCGCCCTCGACGGTCCGGGCGGTCGTCCAGACCTGGCGCCGCTGCCCGTCGAGGGTGAGGGCGACGGGGCGGCCGTACCGGACGACGATCTCGTCGCCGCTGGCCAGGGCCTCGGCGGGGGTGGGCGCGACGATGTCGTGGGCGCCGACGGCCACGCCCTCGTCGGCGAGCAGTTCCTCGACGTCGTCGGCGAAGGTGTGGAGGGTGCGCGGAACGCCGTCGACGGAGAGCCGGACGGCCTTGTCGTCGGCGACGAAGGCACTGGTGCCGCCGGCCAGGAAGGCGACGACGAGCGCCTGCGGGACGAGTCGCCGCAGCCCCTCCCCGGCCGGCCCCGAGGCCTTGCGGCGGCGGGCGGCCCGCCGGGACCCGGCGCGGGAGCCCTGCCCGGGGACGAGGCCCGGCGCGGGACCCGGGGCGGGGACGACGAGCGGCGCGGCCTGGGTCGGCTGATCGTGCACGGGCAGGGGCGCGCCCCGCCGTCCGGCGCGGTGACTGCCCTGGGAAGTGCTCACGAGGCCGGGACACTAGCCCCGGGGGGCGGTCACTCAGGCGAACGACTCGACCACTACACGTAATCGTTATGGATCAGTAGTCGAAGGCGCGGGCCGTGTTCACCGCGATCGCCTCGGCCATCTCGTTCTCGTCGATGCCGCGGACCTCGGCCATGGCCCGGAGGGTGACCGGGATCAGGTACGGGGCGTTCGGGCGGCCGCGGTAGGGCGCCGGGGTGAGGAAGGGGGCGTCGGTCTCGACGAGGACGAGTTCCAGCGGGGCGACGGCGAGCGCGTCGCGCAGGTGCTGGGCGTTCTTGAAGGTCACGTTGCCCGCGAAGGACATGTAGTAGCCCTTGGCGGCGCAGATCTCGGCCATGGCGGCGTCGCCGGAGTAGCAGTGGAAGACGGTCCGCTCGGGGGCGCCCTCCTCGTCCAGGACGCGCAGCACGTCGGCGTGGGCCTCGCGGTCGTGGATGACGAGCGCCTTGCCGTGCCGCTTGGCGATCTCGATGTGGGCGCGGAAGGAACGCTCCTGCGCGGCGATGCCCTCGGGGCCCGTACGGAAGAAGTCGAGGCCGGTCTCGCCGACGCCGCGGACGTACGGGAGGGCGGCGAGCCGGTCGATCTCGGAGAGCGCGTCGTCGAGGGCGGCGTCGCCGCCGCCCGCACGGGCGCCCTGCCGGGACCAGCCGTCGGGGTCTCCCAGGACGATCCGGGGGGCTTCGTTGGGGTGCAGGGCGACGGCCGCGTGCACGTGCTCGTGGGCGGCGGCGGTCTCCGCGGCCCACTGGGAGCCCTTCACGTCGCAGCCGACCTGCACGACCGTGGTCACTCCGACGGCGGCGGCCTTGACCAGTGCCTCCTCGACGGTCCCGGACTGGAGGTCCAGGTGGGTGTGCGAGTCCGCGACCTCCACGAGGAGGGGTTCGGGCAGCGGCGGCGGGGTGTCCTTGGCACTCATGACCCCGATCGTACGAGGGTCACGAGTGCCGGCGCGCGGATGTGCCGGGCCCGGGGCGGGCCGGGCAAGATCCGGAAGAGACGGCCTAGGGGTGGCGCCGGAAGGGGTGCAGCAGGTCGGACAGGTGCCAGTGGTGCGGCACCGGGGGCTGTTCGGAGTCGTCCTCGGTCAGCTCCTGGCCGATGGGTCCGGCCGGCGAGACGGGCTTGGTCTCCTTCGATCCCCGCCGGTGCTTCTCCGTCGCGGCGATCAGGTCCAGCACCGACGACACCTGCCCCGCGCGCATGATCCGGACGACGTGACCGCCGCAGTTCATGCAGGTGGGGCTGGACAGCGGGGACGGAACCCGCTCCCCGTCGGCCTTGTAGACGACGAAATTGTGGCCTGCGGCGTCGATGTGGTGCTCGATCTCGTACGCCTGCTCCCAGCCGTATCCACAGCGCATGCAGGCAAAGGCGTACGCCTCATGGGCGACGGATATGCCGGTGCCGGTGATCTCGGACATTCCAGCTCCTCTCCACTGATCCAGTGGACGCCTTTTCGGGCCGGAGCGCATCAGCACGGGTCGAACCATGGAAGGCATTTGGCAGTTCCCTTGCCAAGAGCCCTCTCATGGGTCCCCGCGCCGGGTTCGGCTTTGCCTTTCAGGTTAGTCCTTTACCGTTTCCGGGGCCCGGTCCAGCCGCATTCTTTGCCGCCACGACGGCATCGAACACCTCGCGCTTGGGAAGCCCCGCGTCGGCGGCGACAGCGGCGATCGCCTCCTTGCGCCGCTCGCCCGCCTCCTCGCGCACCCGCACCCTGCGCACCAGCTCCTCGGCGTCGAGTTCGGCGGGTCCCGTCTCGGGGGCGCCCTCGACGACGACGGTGATCTCGCCCCGTACGCCCTCGGCCGCCCAGGCCGCGAGCTCGGCCAGCGGGCCGCGCTTGACCTCCTCGTACGTCTTGGTCAGCTCACGGCAGACGGCCGCGCGGCGCTCGGCGCCGAAGACCTCGGCCATCGCGGCGAGCGTGTCGTCGAGCCGGTGCGGGGCCTCGAAGTAGACGAGGGTGCGGCGCTCGTCGGCGACCTCGCGGAGCCGGCCGAGGCGCTCGCCCGCCTTCCTGGGCAGGAAGCCCTCGAAGCAGAAGCGGTCCACGGGCAGGCCCGAGAGGGCGAGCGCGGTGAGGACGGCGGACGGGCCGGGGACGGCCGTCACCTTGATGTCCTGCTCGACGGCGGCGGCGACGAGCCGGTAGCCGGGGTCCGACACGGACGGCATGCCCGCGTCGGTGACGAGCAGCACGCGCGCGCCGCCGACCAGGGCCTCGACCAGCTCCGGCGTACGGGCGGACTCGTTCCCCTCGAAGTACGAGACGACACGGCCCGTCGTGTGGATGCCCAGGGCACGGGTCAGTCCGCGCAGCCTCCGGGTGTCCTCGGCGGCCACGATGTCCGCGTTCTCCAGTTCGGTGGCGAGTCGGGGCGGAGCGTCCGCGATGTCACCGATGGGGGTCCCTGCGAGTACCAGCGTTCCTGTCACACGGCCCATCCTCCCAGCCCGGAGAGGCGACGCGCACAGGCGCGTTCCCTACGATGGCGCGGTGACCAGTACCGCACCCGAGGCCCTGGAAGGCCAGCACCCCATGGCAGAGCCCGTGGCAGAGCCCTCTTCGTGGCACCAGCGGCTTCGGCGTTTCGGCTATGTGCCGCCCGCCGGAAGCGCCGCCCCCATCGGGCTGCGGGAGCGGCTCGTCCCCTCGTACGTCCGCCCGTCCAAGCGCGTGATGTCGCTGCTCGGCATCGGCCCCGACCGGTCCGAGCGGCTGTGGCGGCTGATGGCCTGGGGCGGTCCGCTCCTGGTCACGGCGGTCGCGGGGCTGCTCAGGTTCTGGAACCTGGGCAAGCCGAACGCGGTGATATTCGACGAGACGTACTACGCGAAGGACTCCTGGGCCCTGATCAACCAGGGGTACGAGGGGGCCTGGCCGAAGGACATCGACAAGACGGTCCTCAGCGACCCCGGCGCGGTCCTGGTGCCGACCGACCCCGGCTATGTCGTCCATCCTCCGATGGGCAAGTGGGTCATCGGCGTCGGCGAGAAGCTGATCGGCTTCGAGCCGTTCGGCTGGCGCTTCATGGTGGCGCTGCTCGGCACGCTGTCCGTCCTGATGCTGTGCCGGATCGGCCGGCGTCTCTTCCGCTCCACCTTCCTGGGCTGTCTGGCGGGTCTGCTGCTCGCCGTCGACGGTCTGCACTTCGTGATGAGCCGTACGGCGCTGCTCGACCAGGTGCTGATGTTCTTCGTCCTGGCGGCCTTTGGCTGTCTGGTGCTGGACCGCGACCGGACCCGGAAGCGGCTCGCGGGCGCGCTCCCGGAGGACGAGGAGGGCGTGCTGCGGCCCGACGCGGAGATCGCGGAGACCCTGCGCCTGGGGTGGCGGCCGTGGCGGATCGCGGCCGGTGTGATGCTGGGCCTCGCGGCGGCGACCAAGTGGAACGGCCTGTACGTCATGGTGGGCTTCGGCCTGATGACGGTGCTGTGGGACGTCGGCGGGCGCCGGACGGCCGGCGCGGTCCGCCCGTACCTCGCGGTGATCAAGAAGGACCTGGTCCCGGCGTTCGTGTCGGTCGTCCCGGTCGCGATCGCCACCTACCTGGTGACGTGGACCGGCTGGATCGTCAGCGACAAGGGCTACTTCCGGAACTGGGCCGCCGACCAGGACAAGCTGGACGGCGGCGGGACCTGGGGCTGGCTGCCGCAGTGGCTGCGCAGCCTCTGGCACTACGAGTCCGAGGTCTACAGCTTCCACGTGGGCCTCACCTCGCCCCACACGTACGAGTCGAACCCGTGGTCGTGGATCGTCCTCGGCCGCCCGGTCTCCTACTTCTACGAGTCGCCCGCGCCCGGCACCGGCGGCTGCCCGGCCTCCACGAAGGAGAAGTGCGCGGCGGAGGTCCTGGCCCTCGGCACCCCGCTCCTGTGGTGGGCCGCGTGCTTCGCGATCCTGTACATCCTGTGGCGCTGGGCGTTCCGCCGCGACTGGCGGGCGGGTGCGATCGCCTGCGGCATCGCGGCCGGCTGGGTGCCCTGGTTCCTCTACCAGGAGCGCACCATCTTCCTTTTCTACGCGGTGGTGTTCGTTCCGTTCCTGTGTCTGGCGGTGGCGATGATGCTGGGTGCGATCGTCGGCCCCGCGGGTTCATCGGAACGACGCCGCACATTCGGCGCGGTGGCGGCGGGCTGCATCGTTCTTCTCATCGTCTGGAATTTCATCTATTTCTGGCCGATCTACACGGGCACCCCGATTCCGCTCGACCAATGGCGGAACCGGATGTGGCTCGACACCTGGGTGTAGCGCGGGCATCACGGCGAAGAGGGCGCGACCGGTGGTCGCGCCCAGCACCGTGT
>NZ_JBHTSA010000131.1:0-22243 GCF_042795405.1 Streptomyces sp. NPDC056480
CCCCGCACCCCGCCACCCCGTCGGCAAACACCACCACAAAAAGGACAACCCCCGACCCAACGAGCCGAGGGAAAACCTTTAAATTCAAGCTGAGCAGGTGCGCGGGGAGCGTCTCGGGGCGCTGCAGGCCGCGTTGCTGCACACGATGGCGGAGCACGGCCTGTCGGCGTGTATCACGTTCCACCACCGGACGATGGAGGCGCAGGCTTACGCGGAGGGCCTGGAGCGTGTGGCGGCGAAGCTGCACGCAGACCAGCCGGAGAAGTACCCGGCGCGGATCTGGGCGGACTGGCTGCGCGGCGAGCACGTGCCCGAGCGTCGGCGGGAGGTCCTGGCAGGGTTCGGGACTACGGCGCTGCGGGCTGTGCTGTCGAACTGCCGTGTCCTGGGTGAGGGTGTTGATATCCGGGCGGTGGACTCGGTGGCTCTGCTGGACCCCAAGGGCGCGCCGCACGACATCGTCCAGGCCATCGGCCGCGCGCTGCGTCAGAAGCCGGGACAGGGAAAGCTCGCTTCTTTGATCGTGCCGGTTTTTCTCCAGCCGGGTGAAAAGCCTGAGGACATGTTCTCCTCGGGATCGTATCGGCCTCTGGTGAAGGTATTGGAAGGTCTGCGCGCTCACGACGAAGAGGGTGTGGAATTGCTGGCGATTCCACAGGAGCCGCAGAAGGATGCCGCGCGGCCGTCCGGGCATATCGGTCCGCCGCCCGGGGAAGGCGAAGACGAATCCCGTCTGCTGCTGCGTTTTGCCGCTCCGCGTGAGCCCGTGATGGTCGCGGACTGGGTCAGCTTCAACGTGATCGACACGGAGAAACAGGACTGGGCGCGCGGCTGGGCAGCGCTGAAGAAGTTCACCGGGCGTGAAGCTCACGCCCGGGTTACGTACGGCCACAAGGAGGGCGCCTACCCGCTGGGGCAGTGGGTCGCGGAGCAGCGGCGGGCGTACGGGGCGGGGCAGATGAGCGGCCTGCGCGCGCAGCGGCTGGAGCGGCTCGGCATGGTCTGGTAGCTGGCGGACGAACGCTTCCAGGAGAACCTTCAGGCCGCCAAGGCGTACTACGAGGAGCACTGGACGCTGTGTGCGCCCCGGTCTGCGTCGGTGCTGGACCGGCCGGTGGGGCAGTGGTTGTCCAACCTGCGCCGCCCGGGTGCGCTGGAGAGCCACCCCGAGTGGAAGACGGCGCTGGAGGCCGTGGACGAGGACTGGAACCCGTCGTGGCCGGCTGAGTGGCAGCGGCACTTCGCGGTGGTGCGGGAGATGCTCGCGGAGGAGACGATCCTCGCGTACGTCGAGCCGGGCGTCACCGTGCACGGGATGGACATCGGCAAGTGGCTGGACAAGCAGCGCAAGCCCGAGGTCTGGGCGTCGCTGTCCGGCGGGCAGCGCAAGCGCCTGGGGGCTTTCGGCATCGTCCCTCACGCCCCGGAGCCGGAAGCACCCGCGAAGCCGTCCACGGCGCCCGTGAGCGCCTTCGAGCGGGGCGTGGCGGCCCTGGCGCAGTACAAGGGCCCGGGGAGGGCTCTGTGCGGGTTCCAAGGAGCCACGTGGAGCGGCTGGAGGATGGGGCGGAGGTCAAGCTCGGTGTGTTCCTGAGCAACACCAAGAGCCGCCGGGACAAGCTCACCCCCGACAAACTCGCCGCACTCGCCGCTCTCGGACTGGCATGGGCGACATAGCCGGCGGTGTCCGGAACCGCAGGAGCCGTGCGCCGCTGCCACGGCGCCTGCACAGAGCCCGTCCCGGCTGAACCTCATCCAGCGGCGGATTCTCGGAGCTGACGAGCAAGCGGATACGGCGAGGCATCCACAAGTCGGTCCAGGAGGCCTATTCGGAGGGGTTCACCAGCCCTTCTTGTAGAAGCTGAGGGCGGTGATCGTCTTGGCGACAAGTGGGAAGGCGCCGAGGGGCCGCGGTAGCGGGTGGCGAGGGTCTTCCAGTCCTTCAGATGAGCGATCGCGCGCTCGACGGCGGCACGGAGCCCGCCGATGCCCCGGTTGTAGACCTTGTCTTGGGCGGGCCGTTGCCGGCCTGGGGGTTCGCGTCTCGCGGTGAGCATGCCGGAGCCGACGTAACCCAGTCACCGATGTCCTCCCGGTCGGCGAACGCTCTGGGAAAGTGGGACTGCCGCCAGGCATGCATGTCGTGCCGTGAGCCCGGGACGGGTGCCGAGACCGCGAGCAGATCCCGGACAAAGTGGCCGCGACCTGCAGGTTGAAGCCGGTGTCCCTGTGCTTGCCGGAGAACATCGAAGTACCTTCACTCGCCCAGTCCCACGTGGTCACCAGGGTGCCGTCGATCAGAACGACCCGGCCGGCCGACACCTCCGTGGGATCCGGGACGTGGTGGGCCAGGACCTTCTCCACCACCGACAGCAGCACCGTCCACCGCCTGGAGACAGTGGCCCGGGAGATCCCGAACAACTCGGCGGCCGCCTCCTGGACGCCCGATAGACCCGCTCCACCAGCCCATCCAGTTGATCCTTGTCCAGCCCTGTCGTAACGTCCCAGCTCAACGGCCCTGCCCCGGTAGTGATCTGATGCCGTCGCAAACATCAGGCTACGGAGCAGGGCCGTCTTCACGATCAAGAAAACGGGGCTACGAACCCCCGTGAATAAGCCTCCAGGTACTGAAGAAAGCATCCGTACCTGGATCGACTCATGGAACGAAGACCTCAGTCCGTTCATCTAGATAAAGACGGCCGACCAGATCCTCGAACCCTCTCCTCTTACTGTTGACGAATTACAGAATCAGAGGGTCTTGTTTGGAGTGGTGTAACCGCCAGGATCCCTGTCCTCACAGGTGTCATGACAGAAATCAGTAATAGTGTCATAGCAAGCCGTCGTATCCCAGGGAGGGCAATCCCCTGCCGTGCTTCGCGTCTCTTCCACGAGAACCTGAAGATCCAGTAGCGACATCCTCGAAACCTTTCTCTTTAGAGTACTCTCAGCGCTCTTCGCGCCTAGCCTTGAGTGAGGCTTTCATTTCCACGAACCCTTGAACTGAGTATTAGATACTCAAGCTTCAGACATGGGATGCAGTATGATGGCAAGGGCGATCAATCCGGCGCGACATTACTCGCACGCGTAGGGAGTCGCCGATTCTCACAGCGGCAAGCGAGAAGTGGTGCTGCACTTAACGGCATAGCCTGGGCATCACTGCCCATTCATGTCGACCTAAAGGTCGACATGAGGAGATCTCTCCGCCGGGGCGTGCTGCGGGGTCGGATAATGGAAACCAGATACGCCTTGGCTCCTGGATCTGATGAACATCATGGCTTTAACTTCAGTTTCTTGTGGGCTGCTACAGGCAGGCTGATGCAGCATAGAGGCTGCCGGTGCGGCTGTGCGGTATAGAGGAGATCAGGATGCGCCACCCACGATGAACGGTTTCCTGAAATCAGCCGAAAGCCCTTCCATCTTGAGTACATAAACCGTAAAAGAGAACGCAATTTTCAAACCCGTGAACTCCAGTTCATACATCGATGCGTAGAATGTAAAATGGAGTGAGTAAAATGGTGGGCGAAATATCTGCCGGGAGCGGCCTGGTTCCAGTAGAGGCAGACTCGGTTCTGCTGATCGATGTGGCTCGGGCGGTGCTGTCCCGGCGCGGCTGTTCACGGTGGAGCGTCAAGCCTGAGGACGTCTGGTGTTACATGTCTCCGCCAGACAGCTATTCGCGCGAGCACGGATGGAAGCTGCATCTGTCAGCGACGCCTCTCTCTGCCCCGCTGGTGCTGGCGCGTGCGAGTGAGGTTCTGGTCAGGTCGGGGTGTGCGTTCAAGTTCGCCACGGACATAAGCAGAGTGTCGGATCTTGTGGATCAATGGCATTCCCGTAGTGACGGGGGAAAGTTCATCACTGCCTATCCGAAAGATGACGATCAGTTCCGCGATCTGGCTGAAAAACTGCACCAGGCGACCGAGGGGCTGCGAGGACCAGCGATTCTCTCGGACAAGCAGCTGCGTCCAGGAAGCCTGGTCTACTACCGCTACGGGGGAATGGGCGGCGGTGGCCGTGTCTTCACTGACGACGGCGCCTTCAAACGGCAGATGACAGGACCTGACGGAACGGCTTTCGAAGATGAGCGCAACGCCTGGTTCTCGCCGCCGGCATGGGCACCTCCGCCCTTCCACGGCCAAGAGGCCGTAGAAGGGCGGAGTCCCCAGCCGGTACTCCTGGACGGCCACTACCGAGTGCGGGCAGCGATCCGACATGCAAACAAGGGTGGCGTCTACCGGGCCACGGACGAGCGGGACGGCACGGAAGTGGTCATCAAGCAGGCCCGGGCCCACGTCAGTTCCGGCCTGGACGGCCTCGATGTCCGTGACCGCCTACGCCGGGAATCCCAGATGCTGCAGGAACTCCAGCCCCTCGGCGTTACCCCGGCCTGGATTGACCTCATGCCACTGGAGGATGATCTCTTCCTGGTTCAGGAGCAGGTTTCCGGCCAGACACTCGCGCAGTGGGCCCAGCGTCACAGCGACGGAGCGCTTTCCTCTACAGACGCGCTGGGGATGGCGTCGCGTCTTGTGGGCCTGGTCGAGAAGGTTCATTCTGCCGGATACGTTGTCCGCGACTTAAAGTCCAGCAACGTCATGATCCTTCCCTGCGGGGATCTGCGGCTCGTCGATGTCGAGTACGTGACCCGGTCCGGAACCGTGTGTCGCCCCGTTGGCACACCTCTCTTCATGGCCCCGGAACTCCAGAACGCGCCGCGTTCCAGTGAAGCAACCGCAATCGCCGACAGCTACAGCCTGGGTGCCACCATCTTCCACCTGGCCACGGGGCTGGAGCCCGTATGGCTGGCCAGAGAGAGTACGACGCAGCAAGATACCTCCGCCACCCTGGCCCGCATAGTCGGAACCCATTCTGCCTTGCATGACCTCACAGATCTGATCCTCGGCCTGACCGAAACAGACCCGCAGGAGCGGTGGACACCCGCTCAGGCCCGCGACGAGCTCGCCGCGCTTTCCAGCGGCGCAAGTGCCACACCAGTCAGAGCCCTTCCTCATAGCCGGCTTACGGAAGCAGACCTCGACCATCTCATCGACAGGCAGACTCGCCTACTGCAGACCGCCATGACCCCAAATGCAGAACAGCTGTGGAAGAGCGTCGGCTCGGACGAGCGGGACGTCTGTTCGTTGTGGACTGGAGCTGCCGGCGGCTTGGGCGCGCTGACCCGCGCAGCTGAGAACAATGGCACCCTGGCCGGGGCCGTTGCTGATGCAGCGGCGTGGATCGACCAGCGGTTGTTCGCCGTTCCCCGGCTGCTTCCCGGCCTCGCCTACGGACGGGCCGGCACCGCATGGATACTCCATGAAGCAGGAACCCTTCTGAAAGATTCCCACCTGCAGGACCGCGCTCTTAAGCTCGCAAGGAGTCTGCCCACAGAATGGCCGATCGCGGACATCACCCATGGCCTGTCTGGCGCAGGCATGACCCATCTGCACCTATGGCAGGTCACAGGCAGACCGGACAGCCTGGAACTGGCACTTTCATGTGCTGATGCCGTGCTGGCAGCCGCCCACCGCGACGGCAATGACTGGACATGGCCTGTCCCGGCAGACGCCAACTCCGTACTCGCCGGAAACAGCTCCTACGGATACGCTCACGGCATAGCAGGCACCGGCGCATTCCTGCTGGCATCCTCACACGCCGCCGAACAAAGCACGCCCGGCTCCGGACGGCGCTACCACGAGGCGGCGCTTGCCGCTGGGGACACCCTGGCCCGCGCTGCTATCCGCAACGGAACACGCACAGCATGGCCCCGCAACGCCAGGAACAACGCCCCGGAAACTGCAGAGAAGGGAAGGCACTGGTGCAACGGCGCAGGAGGCATCGGCTCCTTCCTCATCCGCCTGCATACAGCTACCCGTGAGCAGCGGTTTGCCAGCCTTTCCGAACAAGCTGCCGCCTCTATTGCCCACAACCCATGGGCCAGCCCCGACGGCGCATGCTGTGGCCTGGCCGGGGCAGGACACTTCCTCCTGGACATGGCGCACCACACCGGCCAGAGCGTCTACTACGGCCAGGCCCGCACCATCACCGCAGTCATGAAAGCCCGCCCTCCCAAACCCACTGTAAAGAAGGAGGACCTCAACTGCAGCTACCAAAGCGGCATCGCCGGAACCCTCACCTTCTACCTCCGGCTCCGCCACGGCGGCCCCCACCCCTGGATGACAGATCCTGGCTTCGTTCATCTCTAGGAGTTCTGGCTCGCTTTTCCGGGCTCTGTCGCTATTTTGGGGGTAGTTGGGCAGCTATTAGGGGTGATGGGTGGGGCTCAGATTGCGGACCTTCTACTGCCTGGTGTCGGAGTGCAGGTCGACCAGCTGGTGCTGACGGATACCGAGGCCCGGATCGCCGTGCGATCACGTGCAGCGTCGGCGGCCTGCTCCGAATGCGGGCAGAGATCTTCGAAAGTGCACTGTTACTACCAGCGGACGCTGGCGGATCGACCGGTCGCCGGCCGGCGCCTACGAGTCGAACTGCGAGCGCGTCGACTCGTGTGCGGGAACGAGGACTGTGTCCGTCGGACGTTCGCCGAGCAGATACCGGCTCTGACCCGTCGCCACGCACGCCGCACGGAGGCTCTCACCGCCCACCTCACGGACGTGGCCCTGTTCCTGGCGGCCGGCCAGGATCCCGCCTGTTCCAGCGGATGGCCGTCGACACCTGCAAGGACACTCTGCTCCGGCTTATCCGGGCACTCCCGTTCCCCTCATCGGGACTTGTGCCGCATCTCGGCGTCGACGAGTTCGCCGTTCGACGGGGGCGGACCTACGCGACGATCCTCATCGACATGGCAACCCACCGCCCTATCGACGTCCTGGCCGACCGGGCCGCGGCCACCTTCGCGTCCTGGCTGCGGGATCACCCTGAGGTCCGGATCATCTGCCGCGACCGGGCCGGCTCCTTCCGCGACGGAGCCCAGGCCGGTGCTCCTCAGGCCAGACAGGTCGCCGACGCCTGGCACCTCCTGAACAACCTGGCGCAAGCAGTCGAACGCGTCATCGGGCGGCACCGCGCCGACCTGCGACAACCCCTCACCACCCACGACGGCCGGACCGACGACGCCCCGACTCCTGAAGGCCATGGCCGCACCGAGCTGGACATCCACGGGCGCCCACGACCTCTGGTCGCCCGCACTCGCGAACGCCACCAGCAGATCCACGAACGCATTGCCCGGGGTGACAGCCTTCGCGCCATCGCACGCGATCTTCAGCTCAGCCGCGGCACAGTCAACCGCTTCGCACACGCCGAAGAAGTCGACGAACTCCTCATCGCAGCCGTCAACCGGCCCACGCTGATCGACGACTACCGCATCTACCTGCACCATCGCTGGATGGAAGGCTGCACGAATGCTTCCGCGCTCGCCAGGGAGATCCAGCAACTGGGCTACCAGGGTGGCGTCAACACGGTCCGCCAGCACCTGAAGCCCTACCGCGCCGGTGCGATCCCGGCCACCGCCCCCTCGCCTCACCTGACCGTCCGCAGGGTCACGGACTGGATCATGCGTCGACCCTTACAAACGTCGAGCGAAAGGGGCTCGAGGAACTCTGCGAGCGGAACCGCGTGCTGGAGACGACCGTCGAGTACGCCCGCCGCCTGGCACTCATGGTCCGCGAACGCCGCAACGAGCACCTGGCCCTCGATGTCTGGATCGCCGACGTCCGCCCCGACGGCCAACGCGAACTCCGTACCCTGGCCAACGGCATGCGACGCGACCGCGCGGCCATCCAGGCAGCCCTGACCACGACGTACACCTCCGGGGCCGTCGAAGGCAACGTCACCAGGATCAAGCTGCTGAAGAGACAAATGTATGGCCGCGCGAACTTCGATCTCCTACGGCGCCGCATCCTGCTCTCACCATGATCAAGAAGCCGAGACCCCCAAAATAGCGACAGAGCCCGGAAAGCGAGACAGAACCGCTACCCGTGAACAAATCCGACAAGGCCCGCACTGGCTCTGTGACCGTCCCCAGGGCTCACGTAGAACGGCTGGAGGACGGCACGGAGGTCAAACTCGGGGTATTTCTGAGCAACAGCAAGAGCCGCCGGGCCAGGCTGACCGCTGACAAACTCGCCGCACTCGGGCTGGAATGGGCGGCTTCCTGACGTTGCCGACACGGAGACGGGCACACAGCCGCCCTCCCGGAAACAGCAAGGCCGTCGTCTCGGTAGAGACGACGGCCTCGGTCTGACCCACGCGCCAACGTGGATTCGGAAAAACCTGCTCAGTCGGTTGCAGTCACTCGTAGTCAGGGGTCCAGCTCTAGCACACGATGTGCTTGGTTCATCTGTGTACACGAGGCCAGCGCCCCGGCCCAACCTCTCAGGATCGCGACGTGGACGGTTCTGAGCCAAAGCCGCCGAACGTTCACTTAAGTCATCACGCCCGGTGACGTACGCCTCACCCACCATCCCTTCAGCGACTCGGATTCACCCGGAAACCTGCAGGTGGGGCGGCATAAGATGCAATGTTCGGCGAATTGATCTCCGAATTCGCCGCTCCGTTGATGTAGGTGAGATACCAACTCGCCTGCAAACAACGGAGCTTCGGTGATTCGTGAGTCTGCCATGCCCGCGCCTGTCCTGTCGTGCTCTGTCGCCCTGGCGGGTGATGACACGGCGGAGGAGGCAGATCCGCGGGCCCGCCGGGGGCGGCGGTACCCGCTGTTCGCGCTGGTCAGAGCGGCGGCCTGCGCGGTGGCGGCCGGGGCCCGTTCGTATGCGGCGGTCGGGCACTGGCTGCGGCGGGCCCCGCAGGATGCCCTGGCCCGGCTGGGTTTCCCGGTCCGCGGCGCGCTCGGGGTGCGGCCGGCCGCGTCGATGGACACCGTGCGCCGGGTTGTCGGGCAGTTGCACCCCGACGGTCTGGCCGTGCTGCTGCAGCCGGCCAGTACGGAACGTGACCGGCCGGTGCGGCTTGCAGCGGACGGGAAGAGCGCCCGGGGCTCACGCACCCGGACCCGCACCGCCGCCCACCTCCTGGCCGTCACCGACCAGAGCGACCAGGTCATCGCCCAGCTGCGAATCCCCGACAAGACCAGCGAAATCCCCTGCCTGCGCGAGCTGCTTGCCTCTCTGGACATCGCAGGCGCCGCCTGGGTCAGCGCGGACGCACTGCACACACAGCGCGACACCGCCCGGTTCCTGGTGGAGGACAAGAAAGCCCACTACTTTCTCACCGTCAAGCGCAACCAGCCCACTCTGCATGCCAGTTGTCACCGTCTGCCCTGGAACAGGGCCACGGCGAAGTACTACGACCGCGCCGAGGGGCACGGCCGCAAGGAGACCCGCGTCATCCAGGTGCTGACCGTCCTTCACCTGGACTTTCCCCACGTCTGCCAGGTAGCCCGGGTCACCCGACACCGCACCTGCAAGACCACCGACAAACGCACCCGCGAGACCGTCTACGTCATCACCGACATGCCCTCACACCAGGCGAAACCCCAAGACATCGCCCTGACACTGCGCAACCACTGGCACATCGAAAACAAGATCCACTACGTCCGGGACACCCTCTGAGACGAAGACCGCTCCCGGATCCGCACCGGCCACGGCCCCGAAAGCATGGCCACCCTGCGCAACACCGCCCTCAACCGACTCCGTGCCGCCGGTGCAGCAAACATAACCGAAGCCGTCCGCGACCTCTCCTACGAACCCTTCACCGCACCCCTCGACCTCCTCGACATCCCACGCTGACCAGCGGAAACGTCAGAGCAATTCGACTTTGCAAGAGCCCTGGGTCGAAGCCGTCTGGTCCCTCGTGCGCAGAGCGATGGCCAACACCGCCTTCGACACCCCAGACGACCTCGACCGCAAAATCCGCCGCGAGTTGCGCAGAATCCAACGCAGACCCCACCTCATCGACGGCTGCCTCACCGCCACCGGCCTGACCATAAACCCACCGACCCCACCATGAAATCCTCAGTGGGCACCGTCGCTTGTGCGAGCAGGCCCTCAACGATCCCGCTCGCGGTGGGGGCGGCCCCGGCCGTACTGCGTCCCGCCGTCACGCGGGGACCGGGGCCTGTACCGCGCACCCCATTTCCGGCGCGGGCAGGGAGCGAGCCTAGCCCGTCCGGGTGAGCCAGAGGCCGTGACTCCGGTACCCGGGAGCGTGGCCCCTTCAGAAATCTGCGGGCCCCGGAGCGGGGCGAGGGGGAGCTGGTGAGGGCCGGCCATGCCTACGGCCGGGACATCGGTGCCTGAGTCCGCGCGAGATGGTGAGGAGCCTGTCGGGGCCCCAGACCGCAATCCCCCGGGCCGCGATCGAAATCGCGTACGCGGTCGCACGGTCCTCCTCCGGCATCCTCAGCCACGGGCCCGCGCCGCCGTCCCCGGCGAACCCCCAGACGAAAGCCGCAACGTCCTAGGTGTATTGATCCGCAGGGTTGTTGACACGGCTGATGGGCGGGTGTCCGTCGAGTGCGGTGTGGCAGCGGTGGTGGTTGTAGGTGTGGAGGAAGTCTGTCAGGGCTTCGGTTCGCTCGTTGTTCGAGGTGTAGGGCCGCAGGTAGGCCCATTCGTCGAGGAGGGTGCGGTTGAAGCGTTCGACTTTGCCGTTGGTCTGCGGCCGGTAGGCCCGGGTCAGCTTTCCTGTGGCGCCGAGTTCCTTGAGGACGTTCTTCCAGGCCAGGCCCTTGCGGTAGGCCCAGGCGTTGTCGGTCAGGACCCGTTCGATGCGGGGGATGCCGTGGGCGTGGAAGAACGCTGCCGCGCGGGCCAGGAAGGCCGCGCAGGTCGCGACCTTCTCGTCTGGGTGGATCTCGCTGTAGGCGAGGCGGGAGTGATCGTCGACGGCGGAGTGGACGTAGTCGAAGCCCATGGCGGAGCGGGTGGCCCGGCCGGCCTGGCGGCCCAGCGTCCGATGGCCGCCGCCGTCGGGGATCCGGCCGAGTTTCTTCACGTCGACGTGAATCAGCTCGCCGGGCCGGTCGCGTTCGTAGTGGCGGATCACCGTGCCACGGGCGGTCGATGCAGGCCAGCCTGTTCAGCCGGTGACGGGTCAGGATCCGGTGCACGGTCGAACTGGGCAGGCCCAGAATCGGGCCGATCCGGGCGGGCCCGAGCTTGCGGGTCCGCCTCAGTTCGCAGACCCGTTCTTCGATGCCGGCCGCCGTCCGGTGCGGGGTCGTGTGCGGCCTGCTGGAGCGGTCGGCCAGCCCCGCATCGCCTTCGGCCCTCCAGCGGCGGACCCACTTGTGGGCGGTGGGCCTCGATATGCCCATCTCGGCCGCCACATGCGCGACCGGACGACCCGAACAGACACGTTCGACCAGGATCCGCCTGCCGTGAACGGTCAGCCGGGCATTACGGTGGGACACGAAGACCTCCGTGTGCGGTGTGGAGCCTAGACACCTCCACCACACCGGAGGTCTTCGCCATGATCAAGACCCGGCCCTGTTAACAACGCTCGTGATCAATACACCTAGGACATCGGCACCGTGGAGAGCCACTCAACGCCCGCCTGCGGCATCACCGCACGGCGGCGCATGTCGAAATCCGGGTCCGCAAGGACGGCGTCACTGAGCATCCCGTCGAGCATCTGCCACATGTAGGCGCGGGCGAGCTCGTCGCCCTGGAGCCCGCACGCGCCTTCCGGGGACTCGAGGATCGGCCCACAGGTTCAGTGAGACCGGGTGAGCAGCGAGTTCTTCCGTGTGTAGCGGCCGGACCGCAGCCGAGACGCCGCCGGGCAGGCCGGGGCTCCAGAGGCGCAGGGGCGGTATCGGGGTGGACGCAGTCGCCGACGGCGGCACGGGCCGCGGCAGTCAATGCGCGCGGGTCGCAAGCGACCGGCTCGGGAAGATCAGGGCCAGGGCCAAGGGCCCGGCGTCGTGCGGTACTCACGCCCCAGTCTCTCGCGCCGCGGCCGGACCGCCCGCCCCCGGGGAGAGAGCAAAGAGGACCTCTCCTTGGTCCTACAGGAGAGGTGTCGGCGTCGAGGAACAGTGACCCACGGCCTCTGACCAGCGCGGACACCGGGCAGTCCCGGAACGGTCGGCAACCGGTGGAGCAACTAGCCACGCAACTGGCAAGGCAACTGATGAGGCAACCAACCAGGCAACCGTTGAGGCAACCAGCCGTCGTGGGGCGCCAGGTTCGGCTGGCCCTGATGTGCCGGGACGCGTTAGTTGTCACCTGGACACGCTTGTTGTCACCGAGTGGCTCTTCGGAAGCCGCCGCGCTTGGTGATGATCTCTTCGGCGGTCGTGTCCTTGCTCTTGTCACGCCGGCGGGCCAGGAGGATGACCTGGAGTGGGAAGGACGTTCCAGGTCTGGTTCGAAGGGCGTATCCCATCTTTCGGTGAATGCAGGTCGCTTCGATGGCCAGGGGTTCGAGGTATCGGGCTGCCTCGTGCTCGTCCGGAACGCTGAGGAAGCGGTCCGCCATCTCAAGGACCGCGGCGGTGGCCGTGGGGTTCTCGGATGCTGCGATGTAGACGCTGACTTTCCGCCGATAGGCGCCGGGGGCGTCCCGCACGTTCTCGAACGCCTGGTGCCGATGCTCGGCTTCCTGATCGAGGATCTTGGCCAGTGTTGAGATGGCGGCATGGGGTCGTGCTTCAGGCCAGGTCATGAGGATCAGCGCGGCGACCGTCCGCAGGTCGGTGAAGTACTGGGCCGTGGGGATGAGCCAGCCAACACTGCTGACCTGCTCCGGTCCGTCCGATGCGAGGAAGGACAGAAGCCTGGCCTGGGTGGCGAAGACAGCTGCGCGACTGCGACTCGCCGTGGGCAAGAAGTCTCGCAGCTGGCTGCTCTTGGCCAGATCGGCTCCGCAGGCCAAGCCGGGCAGCCCGGAGGGTTTCGACCGGTGCAGATGCCCGGCACTGGGTGGGGTGGAGATCACCGTCCCGCGGCCGGGCGATCAGGTTCTTCGCCTCGCCATGAACCTGCTCGCCGCAGTGGGGACAGCGCTGCCGGAGGAAGCGCTCGTGCCGAAGACAGGCGAAGACCGCAGACAGGCGCCAGAGCCGTTGCCATGCTCCGCCGTGCGCTTGCTCGATCTGCGACGCCCCCTCTCCGGCAAGGCAGTCAGGGCAGTACTGGGTGCCGTTCGAGAGGACCCACGGAGAGACGAACCGTGACCGCTCATCGGCTTGAGACTTGGAGTATTCGGTGCTCAGGGGTCCGTAACTAACTCCCAGCGGGGCCACCAGCAGCCGGGTGACTTCGTCGCGGGTCAGGCGGGTCGTGCGCGAGAACGCGTCCAAGCTGACGTCGTCGAGGCTGAAACCGAGAGCCGGCGAGACCCGGGTGATCTTCGTTCCTTCAGGTCGGGTGCCGGTGAGTCCGGTGCGGACGTAGAGGCTCAGGGGATCGACGCCAAGGCGATGGGCAAGGCGAAGGATGTAGCCGGACAGGGCCTCGCCCTCCAAGGGGTCCAGGCTTCGTGCCATAGGACGTAGTTGCCTCACATCGAGGGCTTCAGGCATCAGCGGTTCGCCCGCCCCGGTCATCGAAGACGGTGTTGCGGCTCCTCCGGCGTTTCGGGGTGCTCTTGGCCGGCTCGGCGGCCGGGATCTCGGGGATTTCGCCGGCGCTCGGGTCGCGGTCGGAGACGTTGCCGAGCCGGATGGGAATCGTGGCCAGCAGTTCCGGCGTCAGTTCCTCGGCTCCCGACTCGATGGCTTCCCTGCAGCCGTCCTCGATCAGCCGCTTGAGCAAGCCGACGATGCTGCGGGTGCGGCGGAAAAGGTATTCGGGCATCTCGCCGTCGGTGAGCATGCCGTCCTTGGTCCGCAGGAGCCGCAGCCGGTCCTCGATGCCGGCCAGGTGATCGATGAACGCAGCCATGCCCTCGGTGGTGTCGTAGTCGAACGGATCGAGGTCGACCAGATCGAACCGACGCTCGGTCTGGGTGGCTGCGGAAGGATTGAAGCTGCTTCCTGCCCTGGTCGGGCCCAGCACCCACTGGCCCGTTCGCGGATCTGCGTGACCGCCCCTGATCAGCCCGGATTTTGGGATGTCGACGCCGATGAGGACGAGCGTGACGTTGAGGTCCATGAGTTCGCGGACCAGGTCGAGGGTGTCCTGGTCGTCCTCGCGGTGGAGCCTCAACCGGGTGATGTCGTCCAGCAGCAGCGCGGTCGTGCGATGGTCGCGGATCGAGTCGCGGACGACGGATCATGCCGTTGAGCGTCTTGGGGTGCGGGGCGCCGAAGAAGTCGAGAATGGCCCCGCAGAGCCCCTTCGGGGTGGCTCGCACCGGAGTTCGGCAGTAGGCGACCGGCACGAACAGGTCGCGGGTGCCGGGAACCGGACCGGGCAGAAGCTGCCGGTGCAGGTCCCGCCAGAGCTCCTCAAAGGCCGCGGCGGCCGCGCAGGCCGTCTCGGTCTTCCCGAGGAAGCCGCCACCGCTGATCATGAGGCCGTCTCGGGTGCCCGGCTCGAAGTTCAGCGCGTTGTTCCGCAGCCGGCCCCGCATCAGCTTGGTGACCCTCGCGCTCATCGGGGTCTCCAGCAGCCCCATGTTCACGTGGGTGGCCGTGCGGTGCAGATCGTTCAGAGCCCTCCGCCTGGGGCTAAGCGCCGCGTACTCCTCCAAGGACAGCCGCGGCGCCGCAACGAACGTGCCGCGCTGACGCTGCCACTGCTGCCAGCCCTCCCAGGTGGTGCGGTCTGGGGGCGGCCCGGACCGGAGGAAGGGGACGATGCCGCTCTCATCCTGCGTGCGGTCCGTCATGCGGATCCTCCTCGTCGTCCTCCGGGAGGAGGAACAGATCCCGTCTGCCCGCGGACTCGCCCAGCGCGGGCGGTGGCGCCGGGCGGCGGCGGACGGCCTGCTCGCGCTGGTGCCGACGCTGGGTGTCGATACTGTGCTCGGCCTGCCTGGCCCGCTGGCTCCAGCGCAATGACCTCACCACCGCGCCGTCTTCCAGGACATCCGCGGTCCGGTCAGCGGCGGACTCCTGCGGCGGCCGATCAGCTTGAGCCGCAGCGGCCTGGGTGACCTCGCGGGCATGCTCGGTCCGCTCCGTCTTCCGAAGGCTCTTCCAGCCGCTGACCGGTGCCCGCAGCCCGATCATCTCCAGTAGCACCGGCAGCAGCTCCTGGTCGGACTTCGGCTGCATCCCGCTGGCACGGACCTTGGCCATCAGCTCGCGTACCCGTGTGTCCCCGAAGGCCGGGGCCTGGCCGTCCGGCGGCAGCCCGGTCCACTCCAGCGGGTGCCAGTAGTGGGTGAGCGGGTCCTGGAAGAACACCCGCCGGCGGTCCCGGGGATCGCGGCGGATCACCCACTTGCCCTTGTGCCGGCCACCACGGGTGGACCGCTGGCCCCGGTAGTCCGCCAGGGCCGGGCCGTCATACCAAAGGTCACGGATCTTCACCCCGCGCCGGGCGTCGATGCTGACGTAGTGGGCCGGCAGCAGTTCGTAGAACAGCTCCGGCGACGGGATGTCCATCGCGAACCCGGCCTGCGCGAAGGACGCCGCGAACAGGGTGTTCCGGGCTGTGGTCCCCGCCGGGATCCCAGCTCGGTGCGTACTCCCCCAGCCGCCGCCTCTGCCAGACCGACACGATCCACGTCGCGATCAGGTGCTCCATCTCCTCGATGGTCAGCACGGCGTCACCTTCCGGGTCGGCTCCCCGGTCGGCCGCGTCGATCCCTGTGTAGCCGGGCAGGTGCTCGAACAGCAGTGAACGGATCGAGCCGAAAGCCCGCTCGACGGATTGTTTGTCCGTCGGCCGCAGCACCCTGGCCGGGAGGATGTTGCAGCCCACCACCCGCTCGACCTCGACCAGGTGGTGGTTGCGGTAGACCGACCCGTGGTCCGTCGTCACGGTCTCGGGTGCGAAGAACGGCAGGCCCGCGACCCTGTGGCCAGCGAACTCGGCGACCACTGCCGCCGGCAAGCCCGGGTAGGGCCACTCCAGGTCCTCGCCCCAGTCGTCTCGCATGGGCAACGGCAGCATCACATCCCGCAGCAGCATCGCGACGTCGACTGAGGTGTCGGACACCAGCGTGAGCCGGAATGCGCAGAGCGAGCGCGTGTGGACATCCATCGCCAGTGTGAGGTGGACCTTCACCGGGTCACCGAACACGCTCTCCCGGACCATCACCGGTAGCACCGTGGTGTCCAACGCCACCACCTGGCCCGGACGGTGCACCAGCACGTACCCATTCTTCTCCGGCAACTCGGCCGACCGGACATACCGCTGCCGCGATCCGCCGGGCCCGAACCACTCCTTCCAGACCCGGCAAAGCGTCCGATACGACGGAACGTCCTCCTCGGGATCGAGATGCAGCACTTCACGTAGGTACTGACGGATCATGCGGTCCTTGGTCCGCATGCTCACCCTTGAGCGGTGCAGCGTCTCCTGCCGGACGGCGAAGATCGCCTCTCGGACTGCCTCGCTGACGCTCGGATGCCCACCGCTCTCCCGCAGCCACCGGTCGTCAGCACAGCCGAGCAGACCGAACCTGCGGCGACCCTGATCCCAGCGGATCAGCGTGCGATAGCCGACCCGGTCCAGCCCCAGCACCCTCGCTTGCTGCCGGTCCATGGCCCCAAGCTCTGCCACCTTCGACAACCGCCGGCTGGTCAGTGTCGTCCTCGCGGGGTCGTACTCAGGCTTGGGTTCACCCGGGCCCGGCCGCAACGGATCCCCACTGCGGAATCCCGTCGCGACCTCCAGCAGATGGGTCAGCCTCACCGCAGACAACTCCCGCTTGCCAGGCTTGAGGTCTTGCAGAGTCTTCGTCTGCCGTCCTCTGTCGGCCCCCGCCGCATTCGTCCGTGACGAGGAGCGACAGCCCGGGTGGTTCGCCAGGAACCGGAAGCTCACCCGCTGCCGGGCCCCGTCCAGGGCAACAAGCTGGACCCGGCCCAGTTCAGGCTCGCGTGGTTCGACGGCCCACTCGGTCCCGTCCAGTACCAGCCCGGCGCCCGGGGACAGATCCAGCACCCGCGCCGCCGTCACGAGGCTGGCCCGGTGGGACGGACGACGAACGACTGGTTGCCGAAGGGCATGCTCAGATCGATGCCCACCTGCCGGTGCCAGAGCAAGTGCAGCAGCTGAGCCCGGGCCACCGCAGGAAACGACGTCGCGTCCGTCAACTCGCCGAACGTCCGGCCCTCCCGAGCTGCTTCAAGCAGGCCCGGACGCAGCCCAAGCGGGTCGCTCAGAGCCCGTCGCTGGGAGGAGAACGCGTCCACCGCAGCCACGACGTTGTCCCGCCACTGAGCGGCAACCACGTAGTGCCAGCCACAGGCCACCGCGATTTCCGCAGCCACGGCGAACGCCTCCAGGTCTGATTCCTTGATCAGCGCCTTCGGCCGGACGTCGATCAGCCAGATGCCCGCCCGGGTCACGGCGAGGAAGTCCGGGGTGTGTTCCCGACGCTTCCCGCCGACATCGAACCTGAACTTCACCGGCTGCGCGATCACATCGACCAGCCCGCCGGCGAAGTCCAGGGCGAGCAGGACGCGGGCCTCTTCAAGGCTCTCGGCACCGTGATGTCGTCCCGTACTGACAAGGAAGTGCAGCCCAGGGCGGTGGCGCTGGGACCGCCGCCACGAAAACCAGCGGGTCGGACCACCGTCCAGGACCGATGTCTGAGGCAGGTCGCGCACCACGCAGGACACCGGATCCCCACTCGACGACCAGGTCGCGGTCCATCTGGCGGCCCACCCCTCAGAGAGATCCAGCTTGCCCAGGCCGTCGACGAGCGACACCGGAGCCAGAAGATCAGCCCAGCCACAGTCGTGCGACCACGGCCCCTCACCGGTAGGTGCGGTGGCCACGTCGGCACGCATGCCGGATCGTCGTCCGTCCTCCATGCCCTCAGCCAACCGCCGAACCAGTCGAGGTTGGGAGGGATCTCCGGATCTGGTGACAACACGACTGACCGTGTACCAGAGGTGACAAGAAGATTGGCCACCAGGTGACAACTACCGTGTCCTGGCCGTCGTAAAGGTGCAGGCCGCTACCTCACTCTGGTGACACCTATCGTGTCCCGGCACACCCGAGAGGGCAGCCGAACCCACAAGGCCAGTTGAGGACCTGGACCTCCACGACGCGGACGGTGAACGTCGTCTCGCGGGTCTCAGTGAGCTTCTTCAGCTTGCCCACCGATCGGGTGACCCACCTGAAGTGTCTGTGCAGGTCAGACCCTCCTGAGCGCCTCCGGCCGAACCCGAGTTGAAGAAGCTCAGTGAGGTGCCCGCGTCGCCGAGTGCGGGCGCGGACCACTCCACCGTCCACGTCGCGGTCGCGCGACCCGCGTAGCGGTGGCCGCAGTCGGGGACATGGTCTCGCCCCGGTCGGGTGTGTAGCGGGTACCGGGCCCGGCACAGGTGACGGTCTTCCCGTCGCCCATGTCCCACCGGACCTACGCCGGGGGTGACCCTTCGCGCCCCGAGGAGTGGCCGGGGTTGGGTTGCCGATTGGGCAACCGTTTGACCTGCAGTTTTACTGTTCTGGGTCACTGTCCGGGCAATGGGTGCTGAGGACAGTCGACGACACGTCATCGAGAGAGTGGGGCCGTGTCGTGGACATCCGCGTCTTCAAAGGACTGAACGCCGAGTGGGCACTGGTGTGTGCTGAGCCGGACTCGGGCGAGCAGGTGCGGGGCTGGCTGGAGCAGGCCGGCGTGCTGCGCCGGGGCCAGGAGCTGCGGAGTTGGAGGAGCTGCTCGGCTGGATCGGCGTGCGGGACCGGCAGCTGGGCCGTGCGCACAGCGACCGGTGGATGCGGGTTTCTCGCGGAGGCCTCGGGCGAGGGCGCGGAGGCGCGGCTGGCGGCTCTGTCGCAGGTTCTTGAACACTGACCCCCAGGAGGCTCTTGGGTTCTAACACTTTTCGCAACACTCTTTGATCATGGTGACGGCGGCCGTGGGAAAGTCCAGGTGTGCGGCCAGTCGAGTCCAGGCTGATGGCCACCAGAATTCCTGGTGTATGGCCACCTGACCTGTGGTGTTCCTGATCGCTTCCTTATCTGGAGGAGACCTCTCCGTCCGGTTTGCTGATGTTTGCGTGCAACAGCAACCGGCCGGAGAGGTCCTGTGACGAAGTCTGACAGAGAGATCATGGAGATCCTTGAGGCGTACGACCTGACCGGGACGGTCTGGTCGGCGGCAGCCTTGACCGGGCATGACCCAAAGACCGTCAAGCGGTATGTCGAGGCCCGCGCGAGCGGGCGAAATCCTTACGAGCGAGAGCCGCGGCCGAAGATGATCGACGCGTTCCTGGAAAAGGTCGAGGAGTGGGTCGAGCAGTCGAAGGCGACGATCCGCGCCGACGTGGTCCACGAGAAGCTCGTGAAGATGGGCTACCGGGGCAGCGCACGCTCGACGAGACGGGCGGTGAGTACGGCGAAGTCGGCCTGGAAGACGGGCAAACGACGCACCTATCGGCCGTGGATTCCCGAGCCGGGCAGGTGGCTGCAGTTCGACTGGGGCGAAGGCCCGAAGATCGCGGGACGCCGGACCTGGCTGTTCTGCGCCTGGCTGTCCTGGTCACGGTTCCGGGTGGTGATCCCGGTCTGGGACTGCACACTCGGCACGCTGGTGGCCTGCCTGGACACCACTTTGCGCCGGATCGGCGGGGCGCCGACCTACGTACTGACGGACAACGCGAAGACGGTGACCGTCGAGCACATCGCCGGGATCCCGGTGCGTCATCCGCAGATGGTCGCCGCGGGCTGTCACTACGGCTGCCAGGTGGTCAGCTGCGGCCCTTACGACCCGGAATCCAAGGGCGGTGCGGAGGCGACGGTCAAGATCGCGAAGGGTGATCTGGTGCCCACGAGCGCGAACCTGCTGCCCGCCTACGACTCGTTCGCCGAGCTCGCAGACGCCTGCCTGACCTGGTGCGATGCGGTGAACTCGCGCCGTCACCGGGCGACCGGGCAGATACCCGCGAGCCGTCTGGACATCGAGCGCACCACCCTGCACATTCTGCCCGTCGAGCCGCTCGCGCTCGCGCTGGGCGAGGAACGGCTGGTCGGCTCGGACCGCACCATCAGCTTCAACGCGGTGCGCTACTCGACCCCGCCCGGCTATACTGGAGCGAGGGTGTGGTGCCGGGTCGTCGGCGAGGAACTGTCCATCACCGCCCGCACCAACTCCGGTGATCTCTCGGAGATATGGCGCCACCAGCTCTCCACCCCGGGTGTTCCACAGATCATCGGCGCCCACTATCCCGACCATCCCGACGGCCGCAGCGTCCTGCAGCCCAGGCTCCAGCCCCGCTCGGAAGCCGAGATCGCGTTCGTCGGCATCGGCCCCGGCGCGGGCCGCTGGCTCAAGGAAGCCGGCCCCGCCGGCGCTACCCGCATCCGCGCCGAGCCGGTACGGCTGCGGCGGCGGGCGATTGCAGTGGACGGCAAATGCCTGCGTGGCGCGAGGCGTCCGGACGGCAGCCGGGTCTTCGTCCTGTCCGCCGTCCGTCACAGCGGCGGTGTCACTCTCGCCTCCCGCGAGATCGGCGCGAAGACCAACGAAATCCCCGAGTTCGCACCTCTCCTCGACAGAATCGACGACGCAGATCTCGCAGGGGTGGTCGTCACCGCCGATGCCCTCCACGCCCAACACGACCACGCCACCTACCTGCGCGAACGCGGCGCTCACTACCTGCTGACCATCAAGAACAACCAGCGCGGCCAGGCCTGTCAACTCCACGCCCTGCCCTGGAAGGAGATCCCCGTGATCCACCGGGATGACGCCCGGGGCCATGGCCGTCACGAGCAGCGGCTCGTGCAGGTCGTCACCGTCGAGGGCCTGCTCTTCCCACACGCGGCCCAGGTCCTGCGGATCCAGCGCCGCCGCCGTCTCTGCGGGGCGAAAAAATGGTCCAGCGAAACCGTCTACGCCATCACCGACCTGCCCGCCGAGGAAGCGAACGCAGCCGAGATCGCATCCTGGGCCCGCGGGCACTGGACCGTGGAAAATACCGTCCACTGGTGTCGAGATGTCACCTTCAACGAGGACAAGTCCCAGGTCAGGACCCACAACGCGCCCGCCGTGCTCGCTGCCCTCCGCGACCTGATCCGCAGCGCTCAAGCTCGCCGGCTACGTCAACACCGCTGCCGGACGACGAGCCCACACCGAGCGCCCCCGCGTCCTCGCCCTCTACGGCATCACATGATCAAACCGGACGATCCAGGCACTCGCCGGGGCCCTGCAGTCCTGCCGCCGTGCGTACTGTTTCACGTGTTTGCTGATGTGGCTGGAGTAGTTGTCCCACACCATGGCGACCGGGCCGTTCAGGCGACGGTGCAGCAGGGCCAGGAAGCGAGGAAAGTCCTTCTTCGTGTAGCCGCCCGACGGCTTGATCGCATAGATCATCCGGGGCGCCACGCCCGGTTTGAAGCAGATCCACGCGACCATGCTGATCTTGTCGTTGCGTTTTCCGGACAGCCTCAGCACTGGTGTCTGCCCGGCCCTGCCCCAGGTGCGGCGGACCGGGCCGTTCAGCCAGGCCCCGGCTTCGTCCTCGAAGCAGACCCACCCTCCACCCGCGATGACCTGCGCGGATGGGAGGCCGCCGGCCACGTTTCCGTGCGCCATGCGGCAATCTCCTCCTCGTTCCGCTCGACCGCCCGCACTCTCGGCACCTGCCACGACCAGCCCAGGCGGTCCAGCAGCCGCCAGACTCCAGAGATCTCATACCGGACCTGGAACCGCTCCTCGATCAGCACCCCGACCCGGGCCAGCGTCCACCGTTGATCGTCCCAGCCGTACGCCGCCGGCCCTGCCCGCAGAAGGCCGTCAAGCTCCCCTTCCTGCCCTGCAGTCAGGTACGAGCTGCCGCCCGGCCCCTTGGACAGCAGAGCCTGACGGCCGCCCTCAGCCCAGGCCCGACGCCACAGGCTGACTGCCTGCGGCGTCACGCCGAGCGCCTCCGCGACTTTGCTCTGCCGCATCCCCTGTTCGAACAGATCCGCCGCACGCATACGCCGTCACTCCAGCTCAACTGGGCTCAACAGCCTGCGAGTTCGAGTCCCCATACATCCTGCATGCCGAACATGACCAGATCATCAAACACGACATCAAAGATGAGTAGAAGACTCTCATATCGAGGTTTCCATCTCGTTGATATTTTTGACGGATTATATCCACCAAAGGAATCACGCAATGAGTTCAATTTCTGAAAATTGCGAGAAAAAGATTTCTCTCGCTGTTGCAGCCCTACGAGCTCGTGCACGGTAGGCGGTGAGACGTCGAAGGCTGCGGCGGGGCCGGTGCTCACCTCTGTCATCGAGGGCTCAGGTCTGCGGTCTGCTGG
>NZ_JBHTSA010000132.1:0-22110 GCF_042795405.1 Streptomyces sp. NPDC056480
GGCGTTACGGGTCCTCCCGTCCCGCCCCTTCCCGTGTCTCCGGCCGGAACGCCTTCGACCTGCAGACCTGCAGCGCCTTCGCGTCACAGCACCTTCGACAGGAACGCCTTCGTCCGGTCGTGCTGCGGATTGCCGAGGACGTCGCGCGGGTTGCCCGACTCGACGACCACACCGCCGTCCATGAAGACCAGCGAGTCGCCGACCTCACGGGCGAAGCCCATCTCGTGCGTGACGACGATCATCGTCATGCCCGACTCGGCGAGGTCCCGCATGACGTCGAGGACGTCACCGACCAGCTCCGGGTCGAGCGCCGACGTCGGCTCGTCGAAGAGCATCAGCTTCGGCTCCATCGCCAGCGCACGGGCGATGGCGACGCGCTGCTGCTGACCGCCGGAGAGCTGCGACGGGTAGTTCCCCATCTTGTCGCCCAGGCCGACCCGGTCGAGCAGGCGCTCGGCACGCTCGCGCGCCACGGCCTTGGACTCGCCCTTCACCTGGATGGGCGCCTCCATGACGTTGCCCAGGGCCGTCATGTGGGGGAACAGGTTGAAGCGCTGGAAGACCATGCCGATGTCACGGCGCTGGACCGCGACCTCGCTGTCCTTCAGCTCGTACAGCTTGCCGTTCTTCTCCCGGTAGCCGACCAGCTGGCCGTCGACCGAGAGCCGGCCGCCGTCGACCCGCTCCAGGTGGTTGATGCAGCGCAGGAAGGTGGACTTGCCGGAGCCGGACGGGCCGACCAGGCAGAACACCTCTCCGTTCTGGACCTCCAGGTCGATGCCCCGGAGGATGTGGGCGGCGCCGTAGGACTTGTGGACGCCCTCCGCCTTGACCATGGGCTGACCGGTCATGCCGATGCCTCCGGGGAACGCTTGAACGTGGTGAGGTTCGTCTTGACCCGCTGCCACGGGGTGGGCGGCAGGTTACGCGTCGAACCGCGGGCGAAACGGCGCTCCAGGTAGTACTGGCCGACGCTGAACACGCTGGTCAGCGCGAGGTACCAGATGGAGGCGACGAAGAGCATCTCCATCACGGCGCCCGCCGTGCTGCCGATGTTCGACGAGGCCCGCAGGAGTTCTGTGTACTGCACGGCCGAGACGAGGGACGAGGTCTTCAACATGTTGATGAACTCGTTGCCCGTCGGCGGCACGATGACCCGCATGGCCTGCGGAAGGACGACCCGGCCCATGGTCTTGGTCTGGGACATGCCGAGCGCGTGCGCGGCCTCCGTCTGACCCTCGTCGACGGACTGGATGCCCGCCCGGACGATCTCCGCCATGTAGGCGCCCTCGTTGAGGCCGAGACCGAGCAGCGCGACCATGAACGGCGTCATGACGTCGACGGTCTCGTTCTTGTAGATCGGCCCGAGGTTGATGTACTCGAAGATCAGCGACAGGTTGAACCACACCAGCAGCTGCACGTACACCGGGGTGCCGCGGAAGAACCAGATGTAGAGCCAGGCGACGGCGCCGGTCACGGGGTTCTTGGACAGCCGCATCACCGCGAAGACGACGCCGAGGACGAGGCCGAGGGCCATCGAGGCGACGCTGATGATCACGGTGTTCACCAGGCCGTCGAGGACCGACGGGTCGAACAGCTTGTCCCACACCGTGTCCCAGATGATGTTGCCCTGGGAGAAGGCGTAGACGAGCCATCCGAGCAGGGCGACGACCACGACGCCGCTGACCCAGCGCCCGTAGTGCCGCACGGGGATGGCCTTGATCGCCTCGTACGGGGAACCCGAGGCGCCGGACCCGGCCGGAGCGGCGGCCGGGTCCTTTGAGATCTTGTCAGTCATGACGACTGCCCTTCAGTGGAGCGGGGAGGTCACTTGCCGGCTTCGACGGGGAAGGTCACTGACCGGCGTTGACGGTGGCCGTCTTGACGGCGCTGTCGGAGACGTCCCACTTCTTCAGGGCATCGGCGTAGGTGCCGTCCTTGATGGCCGCGTCGAGCGCTTCCTTGATGGCGTCGCGCAGCTGGGTGTTGTCCTTGGAGACGCCGATGCCGAAGAGGCCGACGTCGCTCTGGTTGCCGACGACCTCGAAGTCGTTGCCGCCGCCCGAGGTCTTCGCGATGTACGCGGCCACCGGGTAGTCGTTGAGGTCGGCCACGGCGCCGCCGGCCTTGACGCGGGTCTGCGCCTCGGCGTCGGTGTCGAAGGCCTGGATCGTCAGCTTGTTCGCGCCGCACTTCGTGGCCTGGGCCTTGAAGGTGTCCTCGTAGATCGTGCCGCGCTGGACGGCCACGGTCTTGCCGCAGAGGTCGTCGAGCGAGTTGATGTTCTGCGGGTTGCCCTTCTTGACCAGGAGGGAGACGCCGGAGCTGAAGTAGTCGACGAAGTCGATGCCCTTGCCGATCTTCTTCCCGTTGTCGTCCAGGCCCTCCTGGCGCTTCTTGTTGTCCGTCATCGAGGACATGATCACGTCCTGGCGACCGGTGTAGATCGAGGTGATCAGACCGTCGAAGGTGCCCGAGGTGAACTTGAACTCGACACCGAGCTGCTTGCTCAGGGCCGCGGCGATGTCGGGGTCGACACCGACGATCTTGCCGCCCTCGGTGAACTCCATCGGGGCGTACGAGGCGTCGGTGCCGACCTTGATGACACCGGCCTTCTGGATGTCCGCGGGGAGCTTCGAGAAGAGCGGGGCGGCGTTGGCGGAGCCGCCGTCCTTCGTCGGGGTGGCGGAGGAGCCGCCCTCGGTCTGGTCGCCACAGGCGGTCAGCAGCACGGAGCCGACGACCGCGGTGGCGGCGACCGCGGCAAGACGGGACGTGCGGGTCTTGGCGGTCGTACAGCGCGTGGAGCGTGCGGTCATGATCGGGTTCCTCCGGCGTGTGAGGGAGTTGCCAGTGGTCACGTACGTCTCTTCGAGTGTCGTGACCTCGTGTGATTACGGCATCTTGCCATTCGGACCGCCTCAAACCGACGGCCACGGATGTCAAAATCGGATAACGGGTGACCCGCGAATGCCAACAGGCCGGTACATCAGGGCCGGATCTTCTGCTGGATGCCTTCCACGCCACCGAAGAATTTCCTGTTGATCTCGCCATTCGGACGACACGAAGGCCACCAATCGGGTGCTTGAAGCACCTATATGGACATGGGGTGACGTGTCGTCCTCCGTCCGTGTCCGGATGCGCTCGGTATGAGTCGCGTCACCGAGCGGATATGGACTCGTCTGCGGTGCCGTCCGTCCGGTAAGAAGGATCCTTACACCCCTCATCCGGGGCTCAGGGCGCGTTGTGCGGCGCGCCCGCGCGGCTACCAGACACGGCGGCCGCGGGACCCGCCCACCGCTCCACACCAGGAGCGGCCAACCCTCAAATGAAGCAGACTTAAGGGGTCAACCCAATGGCAGCGGAGATCGTCAATCCTCGCAATGACAGCGGTACGGAAGGAGCTCCGGAGGAGCCCTTCGATCCTGTCTTCGCCCTCCACCGGGGCGGCAAGATGGCCATTCAGGCCACCGTTCCCGTCCGGAACAAGGACGACCTGTCCCTCGCGTACACGCCCGGCGTCGCCAAGGTGTGCACCGCGATCGCCGAGCAGCCCGACCTGGTCAACGACTACACCTGGAAGTCGCAGGTCGTCGCGGTCGTGACCGACGGTACGGCGGTGCTCGGCCTCGGTGACATCGGCCCGGAGGCCTCCCTCCCGGTCATGGAGGGGAAGGCCATCCTCTTCAAGCAGTTCGGCGGCGTGGACGCGGTCCCGATCGCCCTCGCCACCACGGACACCGACGAGATCGTCGAGACCGTCGTCCGGCTGGCCCCGTCCTTCGGCGGCGTCAACCTGGAGGACATCTCGGCGCCGCGGTGCTTCGAGATCGAGCGCAAGCTCCAGGAGCGCCTCGACATCCCCGTCTTCCACGACGACCAGCACGGCACCGCCATCGTCACCCTCGCCGCCCTCCGCAACGCGGCGAAGCTGACCGGCCGGACCCTCGGCGACCTGCGCGCGGTCATCTCCGGCGCCGGCGCGGCCGGAGTCGCCATCGCCAAGTTCCTCCTGGAGGCCGGGCTCGGCGACGTCGCCGTCGCCGACCGCAAGGGCATCGTCAGCCGCGACCGGGACGACCTCAACCCGGTCAAGCGCGAGATCGCCGACCTCACCAACAAGGCGGGCCTCAGCGGCTCCCTGGAGGCCGCCCTCGCCGGCGCCGACGTCTTCATCGGCGTCTCCGGCGGTACGGTCCCCGAGGCGGCCGTCGCCTCCATGGCCCCGAACGCCTTCGTGTTCGCCATGGCCAACCCGAACCCCGAGGTCCACCCCGACGTCGCGCACAAGTACGCGGCCGTCGTGGCGACCGGCCGTTCGGACTACCCGAACCAGATCAACAACGTCCTCGCGTTCCCCGGCATCTTCGCCGGCGCGCTCCAGGTCCGGGCCTCCCGGATCACCGAGGGCATGAAGATCGCCGCGGCCAACGCGATCGCGGACGTCGTCGGCGACCAGCTCGCCGCCGACTGCGTGATCCCGTCGCCGTTCGACGAGCGGGTCGCCCCGGCCGTCGCGGCCGCGGTCGCCGCCACCGCCCGCGCGGAGGGCGTCGCCCGGCGCTGACGCGTCGCACACCCCGTGAAGGGCCCCGTCCTGCTCCCAGGACGGGGCCCTTTCGCGTGTGGGGAGTCGCCGGGGCGAGGGAGCCGCAGGAACGAGGCGGGCGTACCGGCGGGGGAGGGACGCGCGTCACACGGGTGTGTGGTTCCGCGGTCCGGCCGGGGCCGCCTAGGGTCGGGGCCATGTTCGCTGCCTACGCTGCCCGAATCGACCGCGACCAGCCCCTGAACGGCCTCGAATTGGGTGAACGTCCCGAGCCCGAGGTGCGCCCGGGGTGGACCACCGTCACCGTCAAGGCCGCCTCGCTCAACCACCACGACCTGTGGTCGCTGCGCGGGGTCGGGCTGCCCGAGGAGAAGCTGCCGATGATCCTCGGCTGCGACGCCGCAGGGATCGACGAGGACGGCAACGAGGTCGTGCTGCACTCCGTGATCGGCCAGACCGGTCACGGCGTCGGACCCGACGAGCCCCGGTCCATCCTCACCGAGCACTACCAGGGCACCTTCGCCGAGCGGGTGACCGTGCCCCGCTGGAACGTGCTGCCCAAGCCGAAGGAGCTCTCCTTCGAGGAGGCCGCCTGTCTGCCCACCGCCTGGCTGACCGCCTACCGCATGCTCTTCACCAACGCCGGTGTACGGCCCGGGGACTCGGTGCTCGTGCAGGGCGCGGGCGGCGGTGTCGCCACCGCGGCGATCGCCCTCGGCAAGGCCGCCGGCCTGCGGGTCTTCGCCACCAGCCGGGACGAGGAGAAGCGCAAGCGGGCCGTCGAGCTCGGCGCCGTCGAGGCGTTCGAGCCGGGCGCGCGGCTCCCGCGGCGGGTCGACGCGGTCATCGAGACCGTCGGCGCCGCCACCTGGTCCCACTCCGTCAAGTCGCTGCGGCCCGGCGGCACGCTCGTCATCTCGGGCGCCACGAGCGGCGACCGGCCCGCGCACGCCGAGCTGACGCGGATCTTCTTCCTCGAACTGAAGGTCGTCGGCTCGACCATGGGCTCCAAGGACGAGCTGGAGGACCTGCTGTCCTTCTGTGCGGCGACGGGGCTCCGGCCGGTCGTCGACGAGGTCCTGCCGCTGGACCGGGCGCGGGAGGGCTTCGAGCGGCTGGCCGCCGGCGATCTCTTCGGAAAGATCGTCCTGAAGACCTCGTGACGACCTCTTGATGACTCGCCGGTAGGACTGATGGGATCTCCGGCACGTGAAACGTGAACAACGCTCACTTCCTCGTGCCGGAGGTCCACCTTGTCGAGAACCACCCACGCCTGGCGAACCACCCTGGTCGCGGGCGCCCTCGCCGCCGCGCTGATCGCCCCCGCCGTCCCCGTCGCCGCCGCCGACCGCCCTGAGGCCGGCGGGGACGCGATCCCCGCCCTCACCGACGAGCACGGCCGCGCCCTCACCCTGCGCGGCTGGAACGTCGGGGACAAGGCGCACAGCGGTGATGCCGCCCTCTCCGGGATCACCGAGAAGCACTTCCGCGACATGCGGGCCAAGGGCTTCAACTTCGCCCGGGTCCTGGTCTTCTGGGACGACCTGGAGCCCCGGCCCGGCCAGTACAGCCAGTCCTATCTCCGGAAGATCGAACGGATCCTGGACTGGGCCGAGAAGCACGACGTCAAGGTCCTCATCGACGCCCACCAGGACGTCTTCGGGCCCGCCTTCGGCCACCGGGGCGTACCCGCCTGGGCGACCAGGACCGACGGACTGCCCTTCACGCCGCACCCCGACGACTGGTTCTCCGAGTACTTCGAGCCCGCCGTGCAGCGCGCCTTCACCCATCTGTACGAGGACGAGGACCTGCGGCGCGCCCAGGCCCGGATGTGGCGGGTGCTCGCCGACCGCTTCGAGGACCACCCGGCGGTGCTCGGCTACGACCCGATCAACGAGCCGATGGGCGAGCTGCGCGAGGGCGAGGACCTGGCGACCGCCGCCCGGCGGATCGAGCGGGAGCAGGTCACCCCGATGTACAACCGTGTCGCGGACGCGATCCGTTCGGTCGACAAGGACAGCTGGATCTTCGTCGAACCGACTCCCATCGTGGGCGAGGGCGTGCCCACGGGACTCGGCCGGATCGACGACCCGAAGATCGTCTACGCCCCGCACTTCTACAACGGCGCGATGGAGGCCGGCGGGGACTACGACCCGGGAGCCCGCTGGATCGAGAACTACGAGCAGGCCGTCACCCTGTACCCGAAGGAGTACAAGGTCCCCGTGCTGGTGGGCGAGTGGGGACCGCTCGACAACTCCCGGCCGAACATGAACCGCTTCTACCGGGAGGCCATGGCCTCGCTCGGCCGCTACAGCTCCGGCTGGGCGGGCTGGGAGTGGTGCTACGGCGGCGGCTACTGCGCCGTGGACGCGACGGGGGCGTTCCGTACGAACAAGGAGCTGACCGCCGAGCCGTACGCGGAGGCGGTCGCGGGCGCGGTGCGCTCCGCCGCCTACGACCCGGGGGCCGGGGTCTACCGCCTCGCGTACGACTCCGCGGGGCGCCGCGGCTCCCGGGTCACCGAACTGGCTCTGCCGCCGGGCGACTGGCGGGTGACGGCCCGGGGCGGCGCGCTGGTGCTCCGCCCGGCCGCGGGCCGGGCCCTGGTCGTCGCGGTCCCGGGCGCCCGGGTGACGGTGACCGCCACCCGGCGCTGAGACCCCGCCGGGAGAGGCCGGGACCGGCCCTCGGGCGGGGACGCGGTGGGCGCGGCGGTCACGCCTTCGGGCGGGGACGCGGTGGGCGCGGCCGTCACGCCTTCGGGTGGGATCGCAGCAGGCCCGTGATCCGGGTCGCCGCCGTCGACAGCTGGGCGCGGGTCTCGGCCAGCTGCTCCTGGCTCACCCCGTGGTCGCGGGCCGCGTCCCGGATCTCGTCGCGGAAGCGGTCGAGGAGCCGGTCCAGGTCGCGGGCCGGGTCTCCCGAGCCCTCCGTGTCCCGCGCCCACTCCGGCACCTCGTCGGCCGGGGCCGCCGCGAACGGCGGCTCCTGGCCGGCGGCCTTGGGGTGGGTCGTGCCCGCCACGAGGCCGCCGAGCTGGGCCGTGATGTCCGAGAGGCCCTCCCAGACGCCCTTGGGCCAGTCGCCGCGCGAGAAGCGGTCCTGTACCTCCTCCTGCACCTGCTGGGCGATCCGCTGGAACTCCTTCGCCTGGTGGCGGGCGGACTTGGCCTCGGCGCGGGCCTGGCGGGCCTGCTCCTTCCACTCCTGCCCCACCCGGCGCAGCTCCTCCTTGGCCTCGGCGAACGAGGAGGACGACTCCGCCGCGCGGGTCCGGCCCGCCGCCGCGCGCATCTCGCTGCGCACCCGGCCCGCCGCACCGCGCACGTCGTCACGGATCTCCGCCGCGAGCTCCGACACCGACTCGCGGATCTCCCGCTCCAGGTCGTCCAGTTCGGCTCCGCGCCCGGCCAGCTCGGCGCGGCCGGCGTCGGTGATCGAGTAGACCTTGCGGCCGCCCTCGCTGGCGTGGGTGACGAGGCCCTCGGCCTCCAGCTTGGCCAGGCGCGGATAGACCGTGCCCGCCGAGGGCGCGTACAGGCCCTGGAAGCGCTCCTCCAGGAGGCGGATCACCTCGTAGCCGTGGCGGGGCGCCTCGTCGAGCAGCTTCAGCAGATAGAGGCGCAGGCGGCCGTGCGCGAAGACGGGCGGCATGTCAGAGCACCTTTCCGGTCGCGGAGGGGGTGGGGGAGGGGGTGGAGCCGCCGTCCTCTTCGGACTCGGGACGGCGGAGCAGCGCGATGGAGCCGGAGACGGTGGTCGCCTTGAGGGTGCCGCGCCCCGAACCGAGGGTGCCGGTGACGGACTTGGTGCCCCACTGTCCGGCCACGCGCAGGTCCTCGAAGGCGTTCGACACGGAGCCCGTCGTCGTGTTGGCCTCGACGCGGGCGTCGGCCGGGTGGGGGAGGCGGATGGCGACCTCGCCGGAGAGGCTGGAGAGCCGGATGTCGGCGGGCGGCCCGTCGAGCTCGGCCGGGTCGAGGTCGATGACCATGTCGCCGCTGACGGTCTCGGCCCGCACGGAGGCGCCCGCGCCCTCGATCACCGTCACGTCGCCGGTCACCGAGTTGATCCGGAGCGCGCCCGTGACCGACTGGGCCTCCAGGTTGCCCGAGACGCTCTCGGCGCGGACCGGGCCGGAGAGCCGGAGGAGGGTGGTGTCGCCGGAGACTCCGCGCACCTCCGTACGCCCCGTGATGCCGGTGACGACGGCCTCGGCGCCGACCACGGCCACCTCGACGTCGACGCCCGCGGGGACGGCGACGGAGACGACGGCCCTGCGCCGGAACTCCTTGCGGTCGAGCCACTTGAGGGCGCTCTTCCACTGGAGGTCCTCGTAGCCCACGGTCAGGGTGGAGCCGTCCTGGGACACGAGCAGCGGCGGCCCCTCGACCTCGGAGACCTCCACGCGGGCGGAACTCTCGTCCGTCCCCACCACGTTCACCGTGCCGTTGACGATGCGGACCTGCAGCCGGGTCACGGGATCGGCGGGGGCCAGCTTCGTCGGCTCGGTGACGGACCACTCTGTCATGGTGCTGACCTCCCGTTTCGACAACGCAACATATCGTGTTTCCAAGAGACACGATATATCGCGGTGAAGGGAAGTCAACCCTGACTCTCCCCTGACAGGGTGGGTGCAATTGCCGTCGTACACGGACAAATTGGCCTAGCGTGGGGCCCATGAACGCGACATCCGGACCGCATCCCGTCGGGGCACTGCTCCTCTGCCGTGCCGATCCCCCGACGGTCCGGCCACCCGCCCAGCTGCTCCGCGAGCACCTGCTGCTCGCCCCCGCGGGCGAGGACTGGAGCGTGCTCGTACCGGAGGGGAAGCCCTGGCTCCACGGCGGGGAGCCGGTCGACCGGGTCGTCACCGGCTGGGCCACCGCCCTCGCCGTCTCGGCCGCCGGCTGGCCCGTCGTCGCGTTCTGGTGGGACCGCGACCGGGCCGGCCTCACGCTCGCCGCCGGCTTCCGCCGCACGGTCGGCTACACCTGGCTCGCGGACGGCACCCCCGTCGGCGAGGACGAGGCCATGCGCACCTTCGCCGCCCGGCTCGCCCTCGACCCCGTCCTCGACGTCCAGGCCCTGGAACCGCTCACCCGGCCCGACCCGGACGCCGACGCCCCCGCCCGGCTCCTCGGCGTCGTCGCCGTCCTCGGCCGTGCCGGGCTCGCCCTGCCCGCCGGCCTCCACCCCGGCGAGAGCGCCGACCGGCTCCGCTCCGCGGCCCTGGCCCAGGGCGCCGAGCAGCTCGAAGGGTCGGGCTGGAGAGATGCCGTGCGCGCCGAACTCGACGTGGTGGAGGGCGGTCCCCTCGGCCCGTACCTGCGCGGCCCCAGGGCGCGCGTCCTGGGCGTGGCGCAGCTCGCCGCGGGAGTGCCGCTGCTGATCTGGGGCCTGGGCCGCCGCAGTGGCGGCTGGGCGACGGCCGGGGCGCTGCTCGTCGCCCACGGCGCGCTCGGCCTCGTCTACGACCGACTGCGCGAGGGGTGACCCCGCGCGCGCGGGGTCACCCCTCGGAGCGGCCGTCCCTACGAGCGGGCCCTACTCGTCCTCGTCGTCCTCGTCGTCGAGACGGGCCAGCCAGGTCGCGAGGCGCTCGACCGGCACCTCGAAGTCGGGATTGAGATCGACGAACGTCCGCAGCTGCTCGGCGAGCCACTCGAAGGTGACCTCCTCCTCGCCGCGCCGCTTCTCCAGTTCCTCGATGCCACGGTCCGTGAAGTACATGCGTTCAGGATAGGCCGAACCCCTCACGTCCCCTGTCGCCCGTCAGTGCCACCGACTAGCCTTCCCCATCATCGTTTCGGGGAGCGGGGGCGCTGTGACGCACGGGATCGCGCGTATTCGGCTGGACGACGGCACGCCCGTGTGGGCCCGGGTCAGTGACGTGCAGGAACTCGGCAGGGGCGGCGGGTTCCAGGACACCGGCGTCAAGGACCGGGTGGTCTCGATGGCCGGCGGGCTCACGGACGTGGTGCGCGGGGTGGTCGGCTCGCTGCGGGCCGGGCTCGACCCGCAGGGCGCCGTCGAGGTCGCCGTCAGCTTCGGCATCGAACTGTCGGCGCAGTCCGGCAAGGTCATCGGAGTCCTCGCCGACGGCTCGGGCAAGGCCTCCGTGAACGTCTCCCTGACCTGGACCGAACCCGGCCGGGCCGCCGCGCCCGAGGCCGGTCCCGCGCCGGACTCCGCCGCGGATCCCGCGGCCGTCCCCGCACCCCGGCCGCCCGCACCCGACCCCTCGGCACCGGACCCGGCGGCCGATGAGCCCGCATGAGCGCCTTCGACGCTCTCGTGCGCCCCGCACTCGTACGCATCGCCGCTCCCGACCGCGGGTATGACCCGCACGGCGACCGGTACTGGGGCACCGGCTTCTTCATCGCCCCCGGCTGGGTGCTGACCTGCGCCCATGTCGTGGCCGAGGGGGGAAGCGCGGTGTGGAGGAGCGAGCCCGCCGTCGGCATCACCTGGGAGGACGGAAAGACCTCCCGGGAGACCACCGGCACCGTCGTGCTCGCCCTGCCGCGCCCCGACCGGCCCGACGACCCGCCGGACCGGTGGCCCTTCCCCGACATCGCGCTCGTCCGCGTGCCCGCCGCGCAGAACGCGTCCTGTGTGCGCCTCGGCGAGCGCCCGCCCGTCCCGCCGGCCTCCGTCGGACTGCACGGCTGGTCGCGGGAGACCGGCGAGCTCGGCATCCGGCACGTCCACGGCACCCTGATCGGCACGGACGGCAGGGCGCTCATCACCGACTGGGTCATGCCCGTCGAAGGCTGCTCCGGCGGGCCCGTCGTCGACCACCAGCAGGGCGCCGTCGTCGGCCTCAACAAGGGACGCGGCCGCGACGGCGGCGCCGTCGTCCCCGTCACCGCGCTGCGCCGGCTGCACGACCTCCCCGGCGGCGAGGCGATGGGCGAGGCACTGCGCGCCCACGACCGGTACCACCTCGCCCACTACCACTCCCTGGACGACCGGCCCGACTGGACCCGCACCCAGGGACGTCTCACCGGCGCCGCGGGCGTCGGCCCGGGACCGCGCACCCAGCTGTACGGACACTTCGCCGAGCTGCCCGCGCCCACCGCGCCCGGCGAGATCATGGACCTCATCGACCAGGTCAAGGCCTGGATCAGGGACGACGAACTGCCGGACGCCCTGGAGGACGACCCGCGCACCTGGAGCGAGGGCGCCGGACTCCTGCGCGGTCTGCGGGCGCCCCGCAGGGACGGCGTCCGCGACCTCGAACTGGACGCGGTGCTCCTGTACGCCGCCCATGTCGCCCGGCACGTGCGCGGGCGGTACGGCGAGCGGGTCGACACCTCGAAGCTCACCCACTGGATCGTCAAGGAGTCGGCCGACGCCGACCGGCACCTCCGGCGCGAGATCGACCTGCTCGTCAGCCCCGGCCGGCCGGCGCCCCTCTCCGTACGCGAGCCCCGCGCGCGTGCCGACGTCCTCCTGGAGATCGACCCCCCGGTCTACGACCCGGGGCGTTACCCGTGGCGGGTCAAGCTCCTCCTCGACGGACACACGGTCAGCCCGCTCCACTTCGACGAGCGGGGCGCCACACGGGCCCAGCTCAGGGAGACCCTGCGCGAACCGCTCGCGGACGCCCTGCGGCGCGGCGACAGCGGACCGCACCTGGCCGCCGTGGAGGCGGTGCTCCCGCGCGAACTCTTCGACGAACCCCTCGACACCTGGCGGCTCGAACCGCCCCAGGGCCCCGACGACGCCTGGCTGCCCGCCCTCGGCCAGCGCAGGTTCGTCGTCATCCGCGACGCCCGCCGCAACGACCGGGAACCGACGCCCGAGTGGCGCGAGCGCTGGGCGGCGGCGGAGCACGGGCCGCTCCACGCGATCCCGCTGCGCGCGGAGGCGCCCGGCGCCGGCCCGGACGCCCACACCCCGCGGGTGCGCCGGGAGACCCGGCCGGAGGCGTACGACCGGCTCCGTGAGGCCGCGGGCGGCGCCGTCCCCGTCCACTGCGGTCACGTCGGCAGCGGCGACGGGTTCATGGCGATGAACGCGGCGCTCGAAGCCGGGCATCCGGTCGCCCTCTGGCGGACCGGCGCCCACGACCACACCGACTGCGCGGAGTTCCACGAGCGGGCCGGCCGGCTGCTCTCCACCGTCCGCGACGCCTGGGACGTGCGCGGTCCCGTCCGGTCCCTGCGTACCCGCGCGGACCGGGCCGCCGGGCCCGAGGCGCGCGCGGCGTACGCGTGGGCCGAGAGCATCGCCCTGCTCCTGGACCCGCCCGACCGGCCCCCGTACGGCGGCAGCCTGGAGCCCCCGCCCCTGCTCGGCGAGGGGGAGCAGTGACCCGAGTGCCCACCGGGACGACGGCCCCGCGATCCGTCCGATTAAGCCATCGGCAGGCCCCGCTTCCGGGCGGTACGGTCGACGGGCCCGGCGCCGACACCACAGCCAGGAGGAGTCCATCGTGAACGATTGGCGGATCTACCGTGGTGCCGGTCTTCCGCACGACGAGATACAGCGGCTGCCCGACCCGCCGCCTTGGCGCGACTTCTCCACGGGCGGCGCCGACGACACCCTGGCCGGCTCCGACCGGCGGCTCGGCGTCAAGCGCAGACTCGTCCAGAACCACCACCCCAGGCCGGCCGAGACCGACGCCGTCAACGCCGCGCTGTACCTGCGGCGTCCGCTCCTCGTCACCGGCAACCCCGGCACCGGCAAGTCCACCCTCGCCCACGCCGTCGCCCACGAACTGCGCCTCGGCCGGGTGCTCCGGTGGCCGATCGTCAGCCGGACCACCCTCCAGGACGGGCTCTACCGGTACGACGCCATCGGCCGGCTCCAGGACGTCCAGCTGGAGCGTGCCCAGGCCGGATCGCCCGGCTCCGCCGCCGCGGCGCCGGCCGGCATCGGCTCGTACATCCGGCTCGGCCCGCTCGGCACCGCGCTGCTCCCCTCCGAGCAGCCCCGGGTCCTGCTCATCGACGAGCTCGACAAGAGCGATCTGGACCTGCCGAACGACCTCCTGAACGCCCTGGAGGAGGGCGAGTTCGCCATTCCCGAGCTGGAGCGGCTCGCCGACCGTGAGCCCGTCGTCGAGGTGCTCAGCGACGACGGCCGCAAGGTGGCGGTGCTCGGCGGCCGGGTCCGCTGCACCACCTTCCCGTTCATCGTGCTCACCTCCAACGGCGAACGGGACTTCCCCGCCGCCCTGTTGCGCCGGTGCATCCGCCTGGAACTCGAAGCACCCGGCGAGGAGCAGCTCCGCGCCATGATCGAGGCCCACCTCGGCAGCGAGGCCGCCGCGGGAGACGGGGAGCAGGGCCTCGTCCAGCGCTTCCTCAACCGCGAGCCCGGCGAGGTCATCGCCACCGACCAGCTCCTCAACGCCCTCTATCTGACCCAGCACGCCTCCCGCGCCGAACGGGTCACCAGGGAACGCATCGCCGACATGCTCATGCAACCGCTCGATCAGCCGAGGTGACGATCGGATGCACCGGATGCATCTGGAGGAACTCACCCGCAGACTGCGGGCCGGTGGCCAGGACCCCACCGCCGAGGACGTCGCGGACGCCCTCTGGCTGTCCCAATGGCTCCCCGGCCCGACCGCGGACCGGGAGGGGCGGGACGGGGCGGAGGGACCGCAGGACGGCCCCCGCCGGGAGAAGGCCGGGGACGGCTCCGCCGACGGCCGGGACCCGGGCGGCGGCGCGGCCGGTGCCACGGACGGGGACGGGGGAGCGGCGGCCGGGCCCGGTGGCCCCCGCGAGTCCGTCTCCCTCCACATGGCCACGGGACCCGCCGGAGCAGCCGGGGAGGCCGCCGGAGGCGCCGACGGCACCGGGGCCGGCGGCACAGGAACCACCGACACCGCGCAGGCCCCAGGAGGCACAGCCGCCACCGGCGGGGACCGGCGTACGGACCGGGGCGCGACCCTGCCCGTCCGCGCCCCCGGCGCCAACGCCCTGCCCGGACTCCTGGGACTCCAGAAGGCCCTCCGCCCCCTGCGCGCCTACGCCCTCGCACCCCACCGCCCCGGCGAAGGCGTCCTCGACGAGGAGGCCACCGCCGAGCGCAGCGCCGCCGCCGGCATCCTCACCCCCGTGATGCGCCCGGCGGCGGGCCGGCGCCCCGACATCCAGCTCCTCATGGACACTGGCCCCGCCATGGTCGTCTGGAGCCGGATGGTCGAGGAACTCCGCCAGGCCTGCCAGCAGTCCGGCGCCTTCCGGGACGTCCAGGTGCACCGGCTGTACGACACCGGCGAAGGCCCCCCGCTCGTCACCACCACATCCGGCGCCGACGGCCGCCCCCGGCTGCGCCCCGTCGACCAGCTCCACGACCCCACCGGCCGCCGGTTCACGCTGGTCGTCAGCGACTGCGTCGGCCCCCTCTGGCAGCGCGGCGCCGCCCAGCGCTTCCTGCGCCAGTGGCCCCGCAACTCCCCGCTCGCCCTCGTCCAGCCGCTGCCGCCGCGCCTCTGGCCCCGCACCGCGCTCCCCGCCGAGCCCGGCACCTTCCAGCGCTCCGCCACCCCCGGCGGCCACACCGCGTTCCGCTCCGACGACGAGCCCTGGGGGCCCCTCGTCCCCGGCCGCAGGGCCGTCCCCGTGCTCACCCCGACCCCCGAGGCCTTCGCCTCCTGGACCCGGCTCCACACCGGCCACGGCGGCAACGCCGTACGCGGCTGGGCCGCCTGGCTCGCCCCCGAGGCGGTGGAGCCGCGCGCGCCCAGGACCCCCCGCGCCGCGCGGAGCGACGACGACCTCCTGCGCGCCTTCCGGGCCGCGGCCTCACCCGGCGCGCTCCGGCTCGCCGTCCACCTCGCGGCGGCCCCGCTGACCCTGCCCGTGATGCAGCTCGTGCAGCGCGCCATGCTCCCCGACACCGGCCCCATGGAGCTGGCCGAGGTGCTCCTCAGCGGGCTCCTGCGACGCCTGCCCGGCCCCACCCCGTACCCCTGCTTCAGCTATCCGCCCGGCATCCAGCAGCACTTCCTCGGCTCGCTCGACCCCAGTGCCGCCGCGCTCGTCCTCAAACACTGCTCCGCGTACGTGGAGCGCAATTTCGGCCAGGGCATGCGCAACTTCCCTGCGCTCGCCGCCGCGCGCCTCGCGGGCGCCGCCACCGAGGCCGACACCGGGACCGGGGACGGCCAGGGGACCCGCCGCAGCCACGGCCGGGCCACCGAGCTCCCCGAGGAGACCGAGGCGACCGACGAGCCCCTGGGGCCCGACGGCCCCGAGACCGAGCTCTTCGCCCGCATCCCCGCCCGCGTCCTCCGCTTCTACCACCCCGACCTCGTCACCCCCGACCCCCTCACCGAGGCCCGCCGCCTCCTCGCGCAGGGCCGCGCCCAGTCCGACCCCGCCCTGCTCGCCGGGGCACGCGAGCGCGCCGAGGCGGCGCTCCCGGCCGAACCGGTCGAGGCCCGGATCGTCCTCGCCCGCGCCCTGTACGCCGAGGCCGGCACCGCCGCCGCCCGCCGCACCGGCCGCCGCCCCGAGCTCCTCGGCGAGGCCGCCGACACCCTCGTACGGGCCGGGGAGCTCGCCGGGACCGGCGGAGAGGCATGGGCCGAGTCCCGGCTCGAACTGGCCGTCGTCCATCACGCGTTATGGCGGGAAAGCGATGAGACCGGCCACCTCGACGCGGCCCTCACCGCCCTCGCCGAAGACGCCGACCACTGGCCGGAAACCGCCCGCGCCACCCTCCATCTGCGGCGCGGCCGGCTGCTCCTCGCGCGCGGTGACGGCGAGGAGGCGGCCACCGAACTCACCGCCGCCCTCACCCTGCACGAGAGCGCCGCCGCCCTCCTCGACCTCGCCGACGCCCTCCACCTCGCCGAGGCCGACCCCGGCCGCATCGGCCCCGTGCTCGACCGCGCCGAATCCCTCCTCCGCGAGGGGCGCGCGCTGCGGCTGCGCTTCACGATCGCGCGCGCCCGGCTGTATGACGTTGAGGGCGACGGGGCCGCCGCCGACGCGGCGTACGAGGAGGCCACCCTGCTCGCCCCCGCCGACAGCGAGCAGCGCGGACCGCTCCTGCTCACCTGGGGCGGATCGCTGCTGCGGCGGGCCGCCGCGGGGACGGGCACGGCGCCGGTCGACCGGGCCGAGGGCGTCCTGCGCGAGGCCCTCACACGGCTGCCCGCCGGAGCGCCCGAGCGCGCGCGGGCGCGCGCCCTGATCGGCAGCGTCCTCGCACTCCGGTTCCACCGCGCGGGGTTCCTGCCCGACCTCTTCGAGAGCCGCCATGTGCTCGAACAGGCGCTCCGGGGCACCCACGACCCGGGCGACCGCGCCGAGGTGTGGCTGCAACTGGGCAGAGTCCGCCTGGAGTTGGCCGAAACCGCGCGGGACGGGGTGTCGGGCGACGCCCTCGCCGCGTACCGCAACGCGGGGGAGGACTCCCGCGCCGCCCACGGCGACGGGCCGGGCACGGTCACCGGCGCCCGCGCGCTGCACGCCCAGGGGGCGGTGCTCGTCCTGATGGGCCGCCCGGCACGGGCCCGGACGGTGCTGCTGGCGGCGACGGCGCAGTGGCGGCGCCTCACCGGGGAGCTGGTGGAGGTCGACTGGGACGACGTGGAGCGGACCCGGGCGCTGCTCGCGGGGGTGGAGGGCGCCGGCGCCAGGGAGGGGGTGCCGCTCACGCCCGAGGAGCGCCGTCGCGTCATGCCCCCGTGGTGGTCCTGGACGGCTGGATAACGGGGGCGCACATGGGGGCAGTTGAATCGAATGGGTTTCCGGTCTCCTGGCGTCGGGAAGAACCGCCGCACCGCTACGACCGTGGGGGACAGCGTCGGTGAGGAGGAGCCGAGAGTGTTCGAGCACACGGGGTGGGCGACCGGTGTCGGCCGGGATGCCGTCAGGTCTCCGCAACTGTCCGATCTCGCGGCCGTCGACCTGCGGACCTTGCGGGTCATGGACGACGCCGCCCTCGGGGCGGCGGTGGAGAGAGTGCTGCTCCGCCCCTCGGATCTCGTCGAGTCCTGGCAGGAGGACGAGTTCATCGGCTGACCGGGCGCACGCGGGGGACGTCCGTACGGGGCGATCGTTTTCGGCCGTATCGACGCCCGGTGGCCTGTCACCCCGTGGCCGCCCGTCCGGCCCGCCCGGCGGCCGGTCGCGCGTCCGGAGCCGGGGGTGATCGCCGCCCCGCCGGACCCGGTGGTCCTCGCGGGTCTCGCCACCACACGCCCCGGACCGGCCGGGGCGTCGCTGCTGCGCGCCGGGCTGCACGCCCGTCGGCTGCTCCTGCTCAAGACCCTCCTGGTGCGGGTCCAGCGTCACCGCGAGACGGTGGCGCCCACGGTGCTGCGCGGCTTCGAGGCGGGCTGGCTGCTGCTCGAACGGGCCGAGCGGGCCCGCCCGGAGGTCGTCCGCGCCGTCCTCGACTACCCGACCACCGGCGCCTGGCTCGCCGCCGCGCTCACCGAGCCGCTCGGGCCCGGCCTCGACCGTCACCTCGCCCATCTCGAACTCCTCGCCGTCACCGCGGCCCTGCGCGCCGGGCTCGAGGTGGACCTGGTCGTCGAAGCGCCCGGCGGAGTGCTCCCGCTCCCCGGCGTCGGCCGGGTCGAGTCGGGCGGCGCGGGCCGGCTCCGGATCGACGCCCGCTCCCACGCGGTACGGATCGGGGGCGGGGACGGTACGGGCTCCCGCGCCGTGCTCCGCCGCCGCGCGAACGGCCCCGCGAGGACGCTGACGGGCAGCGGCCCCGGCTGGCGCGGGCTGCGCGCCCTGCCCGGCGGCGCGACCCGGCTGGAGGACCTCGACCCGTACCGGCTGCCGCCGGACATGGGCATCCCGGCCCGGGCCGCGGCCGACCACGCCGACACCGATCACGCCGGCTGGGCCGACCGCTGGACCGCCGCGCGCCGTCTGCTGCGCGGCACCGACCGGGAGCGGGCGGTCGAGGTGGGCCGCTCGGTGGACGCCGTCGTGCCCCTCGTCCCGCGCGGGACGCGTGCCATCGGAGCCACGCTGAGCGCCGCGCCCGGCGCGGTCCTCATGACGCCCTCGGCCGGTGCCGCGGACATGGCCGAGACGCTGGTCCACGAACTGCACCACAGCAAGCTCGCCACCCTCCACGAGCTGGTCCCGCTCCACCGGCCCCACCCGCCGGGCCGGGCCGCCCCCACCTACCGGGTCGGCTGGCGCACGGACGCCCGCCCGGTCGCCGGCGTCCTCCAGGGGGTCTACGCCCATCTGGCGCTCGCCGATCTGTGGCACAGGGCGGCCCGGGGCACCCGCGCCTCGGGGGTGCCCGAGCGGTGGCGCGTACGGTCCGCACAACGTTTCGACCATGTCCACGATCAGGTGGTCGAAGCTCTTGCGATACTGCTTGAATCCGATGAACTGACCAATGAGGGAAGGGAGTTCGCCCGGCAAATGAGGAAGCACCTTGCGAGCCTCAGCTCCGGCCGGCGAGCCCTTGCGTAACACTGTGCCCACGGCACATGACACTGCGTTGCGCGTGAGCGGGACGGGAGATGCACACATGGCGGAACAGCGGTCGGGCGGCGCTTCGGCGGACCACGGTGGCAGGGCTGCTCCCGAGCACGTCCTCGTCGTCTTTCCCGGCTACCACCGGCCGTGGGCGGCCTGGATCAACCAGCGCCTCGACACCCACGGTGTCCGCGCCACCCTGCAACGCTGGGACCCGCCCCGCGAGGTCCCCCTCGAGGACTCCCTCGGCGACCTGCTCCTCGCCCGCGGCAGGGTCCTCCTCGTCCTCGACGACTGGTTCTTCGAACTCGGCCCCCGGCCGGCCGGGGAATGGAACGACGTCCTGCGCGGCTTCGTCGCGAGCCAGGCCGACCGCTTCGCCGCCGTCAACCTCACCAACCGCACCCTCCTCCCCTCCACGGCCGTCCTCGAACCGGTCAGCCTCTGGGGCGTCGGCGAGGAGGAGGCGGAGGCCCGGCTCCTCAGCAGGCTCGACATCGAACCGCGCCGTTCCCCCGCCCGCCGGATCGCACCGGGCGCCCTCGTCCGCTACCCCGAGACCCCGCCGGACATCTGGGGCGAGGTACCCCGCCGCAACCCCCGCTTCACCGGCCGCGACGACCTCCTCACCGAGCTCCAGGAACGGCTCATGGACGCCGAGCGCGGCAACGCCGCGTACACCCTCCTCGGCATGTCCGGCATCGGCAAGACCCAGATCGCCGCCGAGTACGCCCACCGCTTCAGCTCCGACTACGACGTCATCTGGTGGGTCAGCTCCGACGACCGGAACGTCCAGCGCGACCGCCTCGGCGAACTCGCCGTCGCCCTCGAACTCCCCACCGGCAGCGAGCCCGGCGAACGCATCCGCGCCGTCCGCGAAGCCCTCCGCCGCGGCGACCCGCACAGCCGCTGGCTCGTCGTCTTCGACGGCTGGGACGACATCAGGGACGTCGACGTCATGGTCCCGCAGGGACCCGGACACGTCCTCATCACCTCCCGCAACCACGGCTGGCGCGAACACACCGACGTGCTCCCGGTCCGCAACTTCGACCGCGCCGAGTCCACCGGCTACCTCATGCGCCGGGCCCCGCACATCACCGCCGTCGAGGCCGACGAGGTCGCCGCCGAATTCGGAGACGTACCCCTGCCCCTCGTCCAGGCGGCCGCCTGGCTCGGCGAGTCCGGCATGGAGGCCTCCGAATACCTGCGCATGGTCCGCGAAGGACGGCTCTCCACCGTCGACGAGCCGAGCACCGGCGAGGGCATGCCCAACACCTCGCTCACCTCCTGGTCGATACTGATCAACCGGCTCCGACGCGCCCAGCCGCAGGCCATCGACATCCTCAGCCTGTGCGCCTCCTTCGCCCCCGGCCGCATCCCCCTCGGCATCGTCCGCGCCCACCCGCAGGCCTCCCTCCCCGAGGACCTGCGATGGATGGCCACCGACCTGCCCGCCTGGACCCGGGCCCTCGACACCCTCGTCAACTACTCGGTGCTCACCCGGGAGACCCGCGGCCCCGTCACCAGCGAGGAGGCCGCACCGCAGCAGGAGTCGATCCACATGCACCGGCTGGTGCACGACATCGTCTCCCGGCTCACCGACGGCGAGCACCGCGACGCCCACCGCAAGGCCGTCCGTACCCTGCTCGCCGAGGCCGACCCGGGGAACCCGACGGACAGCCGCAACTGGCCCCGCTACTCCGAGCTCCTGCCCCACCTGGAGCCCTCCGGGGCACTGCGCAGCACCGACCCCCGCATCCAGACCACCGTCCTCAACTGCCTGCGCTACTGCGACCGCAGCGGCGAGTACAAGGCGGGCACCCGCCTCGCCGGACGCATCCGCGGCAACTGGACCGGCTTCATGGACCCGCTCTCCCCGCACATGCAGGAACTCACCACCGTCGAGGGCGACATCCTGCGCCGCAGCGGCGGCTTCCGCGAGGCGTACGAACTCGACCTCGCCCGCCGCACGCTGCTCGCCGCGGCCGACCACCCCGACGAGCTCGGCGACCTCAAGTCCAAGATCTGCATCGCCCGCGACCTGCGCTTCCTCGGCCAGTACAAGGAGTCCGAACGGCTCCAGCGCGAGGTCCTCGGCGAGGCACAGAGCCTCCTCGGCGAGACCCAGCAGCTCACCCTCGCCGCCCGCCACAACGTCGGCGTCGTCCTGAGGATGCTCGGCCGCTACCAGGAGGCCCACGAGCAGGACGCGGACACCCTCTCCCGCTGCGAGAACATCCTGCGCCCCCACCACCCCTCCACCCTCAACTCCAACAACGCGGTCGCCCAGGACCTCCGGCTGCTCGGCCGCTACCGGGAGGCGCTCGGCCGCCAGGAGGCCAACGTCCGCCTCCATGTGAAGATCCTCGGCGCCCAGCACCAGCAGACCCTCTACGCGCGCAGCCAGCTCGCCCTCTGCCGACGCCGCGAGGGCGGCTTCAAGGAGGACATCGGCGCCGTCATGGCCGGGGTCCTCGACCACCTCGAACAGGCCCAGGGGCGCGGCCACTACCTGACGCTCTCCGCGGTCACCAACTACGCCAACTACCTGCGCGAACACGGTGACCTCGACCGGGCCCGCGAACTCATCAACGAGGCCGAGGCCGGCTACCGCGCCCTGCTCGGCCCCGCCCACCCCGTCTCCACCGGCGTCCTCGCCAACACCGCGCTCGTGATGCAGTCGGCGGGCGAGCGCACCGAGGCCATGACCATGCTGGAGGCGGCGCTCGCCGGACTCACCGCCGCCCTCGGACCCGACCACCCCTGGGTCCTGGGCTGCGCCCTCAACGCCACGGCCGCGCGCAACTTCAACGGGCGCGTGTCCGACGCCGCGGAACTCAGCCGGGACACCCTGCGCCGGGCCCGTCACGTCATGGGCTCCGAGCACCCGCTGACCCTCTCCTGTCAGGTCTCGCTCGCCACCGACCTGCGCGGACTGCGCGAGACCGAAGAGGCCTCCAAGCTGGAGGAGGACGCCCTGCTCACCCTCACCAGGACGCTCGGCGCCCAGCACCCGCACACCCTCTCGGCCCGCCAGCGCAACCGTCCGTACTGGGACTTCGAGGCCAACCTCTGATCCCACCCGCACACGCTTCACCGCACACGCCGGAGGCCCGGCACCCCCAAGCGGGG
>NZ_JBHTSA010000133.1:0-21941 GCF_042795405.1 Streptomyces sp. NPDC056480
CGGCCCCCCGCTCCGGGGGGCCGGACCCGGCATCCGGTGCACCGCCGCCAGGAGCCCGTACGTCCGTAGGGGCCCCGCAGACCGGAGAAGCAGATGGCTACCACCACACCAGACATAAAGAGGAGCCGGAGCGCCAAGAGCGCGTCCCGCCCCGGAGACCGCATCTTCAGCGGTCTGTCCCGAGGCTCCGGCATCACCCTCCTCGTGATCATGGCCGCGATCGCCGGCTTCCTCACCTACCGCGCCGTCCTCGCGATCTCGAAGGACAGCACGAACTTCTTCACCACCTTCGAGTGGAACCCGGCCGGCGACCCGCCGGTCTTCGGCATCGCCGTCCTCGCCTTCGGCACCGTGGTCTCGTCGATCATCGCCATGGCCATCGCCGTGCCCATCGCGATCGGCATCGCCCTCTTCATCTCGCACTACGCCCCGCGCAAGCTGGCCAAGCCGCTCGCGTACGTCGTCGACCTGCTCGCCGCCGTGCCCAGCATCATCTACGGCCTCTGGGGCGCGATCTTCCTCGTCCCGTACCTGGACGGCCTCAACAAGTGGCTGAACGAGTACTTCGGCTGGACGTACATCTTCGACAAGGCCAACGACGGCCCGGCCCGCAACCTCTTCACCGTGGGCATCCTGCTGGCGATCATGATCCTTCCGATCATCACCAACGTCACCCGTGAGGTCTTCCTCCAGGCCCCGAAGATGCACGAGGAAGCCGCGCTCGCCCTCGGCGCCACGCGCTGGGAGGTCATCCGCATGTCGGTGCTGCCCTTCGGCCGCTCCGGCATCATCTCCGCCTCCATGCTGGGCCTCGGCCGCGCACTCGGCGAGACCATGGCCGTCGCCGTGGTCCTCTCCCCCAGCTTCCTCATCTCGGGCCACCTTCTCGACCCGGGTGGCGGCACGTTCGCGCAGAACATCGCCGCCAAGTTCAACGAGGCCAACGAGTTCGGCCGGGACGCGCTGATCGCGTCCGGTCTCGTCCTCTTCGCCATCACCCTGCTGGTCAACGGCGCCGCCCGCTGGATCATCGGCCGCCGCAAGGAGTACTCGGGGGCAGCGGCATGAGCCACGCCATACAGGATCGTCCGGTCGCGACGGTCAAGCGCGCCAGTTCGCTCTCCAGCGCCCGCCTCCCCCGCTGGAGCCCGATCGCCATCGCCGCCGGCTCCATCGCCGCGGGCATCGGCATCGGGCTCGGCGCCGGCTGGCACAGCAAGGTCCAGTGGGGCATGATCGCCGCGCTGCTCTTCGTGCTCACCACGTACGTGCTGACCACCAAGGTCGAGGGCAGCCGCCAGGCCAAGGACCGCGTCGCCACCAGCCTCGTCTGGGTCTGCTTCATCCTGGCCGTCGTCCCGCTGCTCTCCCTCGGCTGGGTCACGATCAGCAAGGGCATGGAAGTACTCGACCCGTACTTCCTGAGCCACTCGATGAACGGCGTCCTCGACGCCGAGGCCGGCGGCGGTGTCTACCACGCGCTGCTCGGCACCATCGAGCAGGTCGCCATCGCGACCGTGATCGCCGCCCCGATCGGCCTCCTCACCGCCGTCTACCTCGTCGAGTACGGCGGCGGCAAGCTGGCCCAGGCCGTCACCTTCTTCGTCGACGTCATGACGGGCATCCCGTCGATCGTCGCCGGCCTCTTCATCCTCGCCACCTGGAACCTGATGCTGGGCTTCGGCCCCTCCGGTTTCGCCGGCGCGATGGCCCTCGCCATCCTGATGATGCCGGTCGTGGTCCGCTCCACCGAGGAGATGCTCAAGCTCGTCCCGAACGAGCTCCGCGAGGCCTCCCTCGCCCTCGGCATCCCCAAGTGGCGCACCATCCTGAAGGTGGTCCTCCCCACCGCGATCGGCGGCATCACCACGGGCGTCATGCTCGCGGTCGCCCGTATCACCGGTGAGACGGCCCCGATCCTGCTCCTCGTGTTCGGTACGAAGCTCATCAACCCGAACCCCTTCGAAGGCGCTCAGTCCTCCCTGCCGCTCTACGTGTACGAGCAGTACGCGGTCGGCACCGACGCAGCCGTGTCCCGCGCATGGGCCGCAGCGCTCGTCCTGATCGCCTTCGTCATGATCCTCAACCTGGTGGCCCGCGGCATCGCCCGCTGGAAGGCCCCCAAGACCGGCCGCTGACGCGGTCACCCTGGAAGTGAATTGATATGGCCAAGCGAATCGACGTCAGCGGCCTCTCCGCGTACTACGGCGCCCACAAGGCGATCGACGACATCTCCATGACCGTCGAGCCCCGCTCCGTGACGGCCTTCATCGGCCCGTCCGGCTGCGGCAAGTCCACCTTCCTGCGCACCCTGAACCGCATGCACGAGGTCACCCCCGGCGGCCGCGTCGAGGGCAAGGTGATGCTGGACGACGAGAACCTGTACGGCTCGAACGTCGACCCCGTCGCCGTGCGCCGCACGGTCGGCATGGTCTTCCAGCGCCCGAACCCCTTCCCCACCATGTCGATCTTCGACAACGTGGCGGCGGGCCTGCGCCTCAACGGCAAGTACAAGAAGTCGCAGCTCAACGACATCGTCGAGAAGTCCCTCAAGGGCGCCAACCTCTGGAACGAGGTCAAGGACCGCCTGAACAAGCCGGGCTCCGGCCTCTCCGGCGGTCAGCAGCAGCGTCTGTGCATCGCCCGCGCCATCGCGGTCGAGCCCGACGTCCTGCTGATGGACGAGCCCTGCTCGGCCCTCGACCCGATCTCGACGCTGGCGATCGAGGACCTCATCGGCGAGCTGAAGGAGCGCTTCACGATCGTCATCGTGACGCACAACATGCAGCAGGCCGCCCGTGTCTCGGACCGCACCGCCTTCTTCAACCTGGCGGCCGTCGGCCAGCCCGGCAAGCTGATCGAGCTGGACGACACCGAGCGCATCTTCTCCAACCCGAGCGTCCAGGCGACCGAGGACTACATCTCCGGCCGCTTCGGATAAAGACTCGTCTACGGTGCTGCATGGCGGTGCCACCGTTAGACGAAGGGCCCGGCTCCCCCACAGGGGAGCCGGGCCCGACCATTTCAAGCCACTGTCGGCCTCAGCCGACGCACTGCTGCACCACCGTCAGCCGAAGAACAGCTGCACCACGTAGAAGCTGCCCGCAGCCACCAGCGCCGCCGCCGGCATCGTGATGAACCAGCCCAGGATGATGTTCTTGGCGACACCCCACCGCACCGCGTTGACCCGCTTCGTCGCACCCACGCCCATGATCGCGGAGGTGATGACGTGCGTCGTCGAGATCGGCGCGTGGAAGAGGAACGCCGAGCCGAACATGATCGACGCGCCCGTGGTCTCCGCCGCGAAACCCTGCGGCGGGTCCAGCTCGATGATCTTCCGGCCGAGGGTCCGCATGATGCGCCAGCCACCCGCGTACGTACCCAGCGAGAGCATCACGGCGCACGCGATCTTCACCCACACCGGGATGTCGTCGCCGGAGTCCTGCACATCGGCGATGACGAGGGCCATCACCACGATGCCCATCGTCTTCTGCGCGTCCTGCAGACCGTGACCGAGCGCCATGCCGGCCGCCGACACCGTCTGCGCGATACGGAAGCCGCGCTTGGCCTTGTGCGGGTTGGCCTTGCGGAACATCCACATGATCGCGCACATCACCAGGTAACCGGCCACGAGGCCGACCACCGGCGAGATGAACATCGGGATGACGACCTTGTCGAGGACGCCACCCCAGATGACCTCCGTACCGCCGGCGAGCGCCGCACCCACCATGCCGCCGAACAGGGCGTGCGAGGAGGAGGACGGCAGACCGAAGTACCAGGTCACCAGGTTCCAGATGATCGCGCCGACCAGCGCGGCGAAGAGGATGCCCATCCCCTTGTCGCCGTGCGGCGTCTCGATCAGGCCCTCGCTGACCGTCTTGGCGACCCCGCTGCCCATGAAGGCACCGGCGAGGTTCATGACGGCGGCCATGGCCAGGGCCGCGCGGGGGGTCAGGGCACGCGTCGACACCGAGGTGGCGATGGCGTTGGCCGAGTCGTGGAAGCCGTTGGTATAGGTGAAGCCGAGCGCGACACCGATGGTCACGATCAGAGCAAAGGTGTCCACGAAGCCTCAGGACTCCTTGACCGCGATGGTCTCCACCGTGTTGGCCACGTGCTCGAACGCGTCGGCCGCCTCTTCCAGCACGTCGACGATCTGCTTGAGCTTCAGCACCTCGATGGCGTCGTACTTGCCGTTGAAGAGCGTCGCGAGCAGCTTGCGGTGGATCTGGTCCGCCTGGTTCTCCAGCCGGTTGACCTCGATCCAGTACTCGGTCAGGTTGGCCATCGTCCGCAGGTTCGGCATCGCCTCCGCGGTCAGCTCCGCCGCCCGCGCCAGCACCTCGATCTGCTGCTCGACACCCTTGGGGAGCTCCTCGACGTTGTAGAGGACGACCAGGTCGACGGCCTCCTCCATGAAGTCCATGATGTCGTCGAGGGAGGACGCGAGGTTGTAGATGTCCTCACGGTCGAACGGCGTGATGAACGAGGAGTTCAGCTGGTGGAAGATGGCATGGGTCGCGTCGTCGCCGGCGTGCTCCGCTGCCCGCATCCGCTCCGCGATCTCGGCCCGGGCGGAAGGCTCCGCTCCGAGCAGTTCCATCAGGAGTTTCGAGCCCGTGACGATGTTGTCCGCGGACGCGGCGAACATGTCGTAGAAGCTCGTCTCCCTGGGGGTCAGACGAAATCGCACGTGAGGTCCTCGGGGTGCTGGGTTTCGGTCAGGCTGATGCTAGGCGCATCATCCGGCCACGGCTAACCGGCGTCTCTCAGTGTCGCCCATCAGGCACAGTGAACAGCACGGGCCCCCGCCCGGATCGGCGGGGATCGGTACCATATACCCACGAGGGGTATACACCCCCTTAATGGACAACGGGAGGACGCCATGACGACCACCGAGGCGGACCAGGTCACCCCCGAGGCCGTCGAGGCCGTCGGGCCGGCCGACCACGAGCACGGCGTGCACGGCTACCACAAACAGAAGGACGAGCACCTCAAGCGGCTCCGCCGGATCGAGGGCCAGATCCGCGGGCTCCAGCGGATGGTCGACGAGGACGTCTACTGCATCGACATACTCACGCAGGTCTCCGCCTCGACGAAGGCGCTCCAGTCGTTCGCCCTCCAGCTCCTCGAGGAGCACCTGCGGCACTGCGTCGCGGAGGCGGCGACCAAGGGCGGCGACGGCATCGACGCCAAGGTCGAGGAGGCCACGAAGGCCATCGCCCGCATGATGCGGACCTGAGGCCTCCCACCCGCTCCTCCCGTACGCGGTGACGAGCCGGGCCGTTCCGTCAGAGGTCCTCCACGGCCCGCTCCACCGCCACCCTCAGCACCTCGTCGATCCGGTCGGCGCTGAGCCGTTCCCCGTCCGCGGCCGACGCGGCGATGATCAGCTCGCCGCACAGTTCGATCTCGGCGAGGGCGACGCAGTCGGGGTCTGCGGTCACGGTTGCTGTACCGGGCGGGGCCACGCGCATCCACCTCTTCCTGCCGGCGTCGGTCTCCCAGCGGTCTCCCAGCGTAGGGACGGCGACACGCACCGCGCATGACACGTCCGGACCATTTGCCGATGGTCCACGCCAGCACCGGGCCAGGTCAGGCCGTTCAGGCCTTGATCTTCCCGGCGTAGATGTCCCGGCGGTCCGGCAGCGTCACCTGGACGGGGACCCCGAAGCCGTACAGCAGGGTCGTCGACGCGACCGCGACCGTACGGCCCTGGTTGCTGAAGCTGAACTGGTGGCGCACCTTCCGCAGCCGCCCCTCCCCGTCGAGGTACGCGTCGAAGGGCACGGTGTCCGTGGCGAACCCTTTCGCCGCCGCGGCGAGCGCTCCCCTGAGCTGCGGCGCGGCGACCCGGGCGGCGTGCGCGATGTCCGCGACCCCCCGGTAGTGGCTGACTTTCACCCCTGCCAGCTCGACCTCTCCGACGTACGTGACCTGCCGGGCGCCCCGCAGCAGCTCCGCGGCGGCGGCCGGATCGGTGGCCCCGCCCGTGACGAGGTTCCCGTCGTCGAGGGTGGTGGTGTCGACCCGCACCCACTTGTCGGCGGGCACCCCGGCCCCCCGGTTCTTCATGTAGAGGGCGCCGGGAGTGAGGAGCTCGGTGATCGGCCGATGCTCGCTGGCCCCGGCCGCGTCCTTGGGCAGCACCACCTGGAGCCGGCCGGTACGCCGCCGGAAGTCGTAGCCGCCCTCGCCCCGGATGGTGACCCGCGTCCCGCCCGCGGCCATCTCCATGGAGGTGCTCGCCTTGGAGGTGCCGGCCTTCGTCAGCGCGTCGGGGGCGTTCCGTACGGCGAGGGTGGGGTCGACCGCGGGCCTGGGGTCCTCGGCGGCGGCGCACCCCGAGACCGCCGCGGTCCCGACGAGGGAGCCGACCAGGACGGCCGTGACGGCGAACGCCCCGCTCCCGCGCACCACCGGACGGCCGTACCGCAGCTGCACCACCATCGTCTGCCAACCCCCAACGCCTCACCGCTGTCTGCCCGGGACCCGCCCTTCCCCGGGCCCGCGGGCCCTGGGGACGCCCGATCCGCATAACGACGGTCGAGGCGTGCCGTCACGCGCAGTACCGTGGTGAGGTGCACGCGCAGTCCTCCCCCCACACCGCCACGACGTCGGAGCGCGGCTCGTTCGCGCTGGCACGCTGCAGCTGCGGCTGGACGGGCCCGGCCCGACGATCCCGCGACCGGGCCCGCACGGACGCGGCGGACCACGTCCGCACCGCGGCGGCCACGGAGGGCTAGCCGGCGAGACCCCTCAGGCCCGGCGCCAAGGCCCGGCGCCGGGGCGGGTGACCGGGGCGGGTGACCGGGGCGCGAACGCCGCCGGGGCGGCGTTCGCCGGACAGCCGGGCTCTAGGCGGCGAGGTCGTTGTGGCCGGGCCCGGAGGCCGGGCCCCCGATGCGGGGCTCGGGGATGCCGACCGCCTCCGGATGCCGCGCCGGCTCGGCCCGGCGGGAGCGGACGAGACCCGCGCAGCGGCCCGAGCGGGCGACGGCGGAGACCACCGGGGTGAGCAGCGCGAGGGCCAGCGGGGCCAGGAGCAGCGCCACCGCCGTGCCGAGGGCGAAGCCGCCGATGACGTCGGTCGGGTAGTGGACGCCCATGTAGACGCGCGCGAAGCCCTCGGCGAGGGCGAGGCCGATCGCGACGAGACCGAACCTGCGGTGGGCGACGAAGACGCCGACGCCGAGGGCCATCGCCAGCGTGGCGTGATCGCTGACGAAGGAGAAGTCGGTCTTCCCGGCGACGAGGACCTCGAGCCCCTGATGGTCCCTGAAGGGCCGGGGGCGCTCGACGAAGCCGCGGATGGGGATGTTCACCAGGAGGGCGACGCCGGCGGCCAGCGGCGCCCAGACGAGCCCGGCGACGGCCGAGACGGAGTCGGCCAGGGTGCCGCGGCGGCGCACGCTCCACCAGCACCACAGGACGACGAGGGCCATCGCGAGCATGATCCCGTACTCGCCGACGAACCCCATGACGCGGTCGAACCACGGCGGGGCGGCCTTGGCCAGCCCGTTGATGTCGTAGAGCAGGCTGACATCGGGGTTCGAACCGTCCGATGCGAGTCCAGCCATCTGCTGAGGCCCCTTGCTCTCGTGTCTGTGTTTTCCAACCCCCGTGGTCAGAGCGGTCGGACCAAGGAACGAACCGCCTGAGGCGCACGTTCCGATCTCTCCCGTGGATCATGATGACGTTATCGAAGAGTGACGGTTCACCGCAGCTCAGGGCCTGTGCATGACGGAGAGTTCCGGCCATGTCCGGTACGACCGGAAGGCGCACCCGCCCTCCGACGGCCCGTCTGCTCCGGTCAGGACTGCGGGAGATGGGTGGGCAGCGCCGCCGCGCCCTCCGCGGTGACCCGGGTCGCACCGAAGTAGTCCGGGGTGTCGACCCGGTCGAAACGGATCACGGCCCCGGTGCGCGGCGCGTCGATCATGTACCCGCCGCCGACGTAGATGCCGACGTGCCGGATGGCCCGCGAGTTGGTCAGGTCGTCGGAGAAGAAGACCAGGTCCCCGGGGAGCAGCTCCTCGCGCGAGGGGTGCGGGCCGGCGTTGTACTGGTCGTTGGCCACGCGCGGCAGCCGGATGCCGACGCTCTCGTACGCGGCCTGGGTGAGCCCGGAGCAGTCGAACCGGCCGTTCTGCGCGGCCGTGCCCGTACCGCCCCAGAGGTAGGGGGTGCCGAGCTTCCCCTGTGCGTAGTGGATCGCACTGGCCGCCTGCCGGGACGGATCGACACGGCCGACGGGCTGGGCGAAGCTCTTCTCCAGGGACTTGATGATGCGCACGTAGTTCCGGGTCTCGCTGATGGGCGGCACCCCGCCGTGCTTGATCACCCGGTACGCGCCCGCGTTGTACGCGGCCAGCATGTTGCTCGCCGGGTCCCCGGGCACGTTCTTCACGTAGCCGGCGAGCTCGCAGTCGTACGAGGCGGCCGAGGGGATCGCATCCTTCGGGTCCCAGATGTCCCGGTCGCCGTCCCCGTCGCCGTCCACCCCGTGACCGGCCCAGGTGCCGGGGATGAACTGCGCGATGCCCCGGGCGTCGGCGGAGGACACGGCCCGCGGGTTCCAGCCGCTCTCCTGGTAGAGCTGGGCGGCGAGCAGGGCCGGGTTGATGGCGGGGCAGAGGTTCCCCCACTGCTGCACGAGCCCCCGGTAGAGCGCCGGGACCGCGCCCTTGGCGAGCCCCACGGAACCGTTCACGCCGCTGCCCGCACCGCCGGCGAGACCCGCCGCCGCCGAGTACGTCCCGACCACGAGCAGCGCGACGAAGCTCAGACAGACCCCGAAGGCCCCACCGGCCACCAGCCACGCCTTGCCGGCCCTACGCACCGTCAACCACCCCTCGGCTCATGGCAGTACGCCCCCGGGGCCGAGTCTAGGCGGTGGGCCGCCGACACCGCCCCAAGAGTGCAACAACGACAATCATTGCCCGGAGTCACTCTCCGTGATACACAGAGTGACCATACGCGTCTTTGCATAGAAACCGGCCAGACCGCCGCAGGTCAAGACGGTCAAGTCGGTCAGATGTGCGGGGATCGGGTAAAGAGAGCCGTCAAGCCGTCACACGCGAGCGGTTTCATCAGCGAAGATAGGGCGATGACCCATGCCGTCCGGCAGGGGCGACGAACTACCCATACAGGGGCGGTGAGTTACATGTACCTGGCGGCAGAAAAAGGCGACATCACCACCATCATCGGTGGAATCGCCCCGAACTGGGGCCCCTTCGGCAGCCTGGGCGCCGAGGCGAAGATCATGATCGAGGTGGTGATGGCCGTGGCCATCCTGCTCTGCCTCGGCATCGCCATCTGGGGAGCGGCCAAGCAGCGCATCGGCGCGACCGCCCTCCGCGACACGTTCAGCGCGGAACAGGGCAAGGGCCTCATCGTGGCCGGCCTGACCGGCGTCTTCATCATCGGATCGCTGGGGACGCTGTTCACCATCGTGTACGGGATGGCGGTCTGACCCCCCGTCGGACACCACCCCCTGAGAATGCGTTCCCCAGATGTCCAGCACGACGTACTGCCCGTACCGCGAACCAGTGAGGGGGCGTTCCCGGCATGAGTCCCGGTGACGAGCACGACAGCTTCGGCGGCGTGGGCGGCTCGGGCCAGACCCGGACCCGCCTGCCCGAGGGCAACAGCGGCGACGTGTACGGCGGCGCCCGCCGCCCCGTCCGCAGCTCGCGCTCCCTCATCACGGTCGTCGGCGTGGTGGTCCTCCTCGTCGCGGCCATCGCCTTCGCCAACCGCGGCGGCGGCGACCCGGCGGACGCGGCGGGCCCCTCCTCCGACACCCCCGGCAAGGCGGCCCCCACGGCGGCGACGGGCATCCGCCCGGTCACCGGCAAGAACGGCCAGATCCCCACGGGCTACGCCCAGGACGAGCAGGGGGCGCAGAGCGCGGCGACGAATTACGCGGTGGCGCTGGGTTCGGTCGGCATGTTCAACGCCGACCAGCGCCGCGAGATCGTACGCACCGTCCACGCCCCGGCACTCGTGGACGACCTCCTCACGCAGTTCGACGCCTCCTACACAGCCGAGCTCATGGCCAGCGCCGGACTCAACAAGGACGGAACCGCCCCCTCCGGCATGACACTCGTGGCACGCACCATCCCGATCGGCGCGCAGGTCCGGGAGTACACGGAGAACTCCGCGACGGTCGAGGTCTGGTGCACCAGCCTCGGTGGCCTGGCCGGCGCGGGCTCGACCAAGCCCGTCACTTCCACGTGGTTCACCATCACGGAGAAGCTCACGTGGGTCGGGGGCGACTGGCGCCTGGTGTCCAGCGACCAGCGCGAGGGCCCTACCCCGGTCAACGGCGACAACCGCGCCTCCACGTCCGACGAGATCGCCGAAGCCGTCGAGGGATACGGAGGGTTCACCTATGCCCGCTGAGCGAAGCTTCGCAGTGCGCGCGGCGACCGCGATCGTATGCGTGTTCCTCTTCCTGCCCCTCCTGCTCGCATCCGCCGCCCAAGCGGCTCCCACACCGACGCCGACGGCGCCCACGCCCTCCCCGAGCACCAGCGCGGGCAAGAGCGAGTGCAGATTCCTGGTGGGAGAAGCCAGGACGCTCTGCGAGAGGAGTCAGCCCGGCGGCGACACGGTGCCGCTCCCCGAGACCAACAACGAGCAAGACCCCCTCAAGTCCCTCGCCCGCGGCTTCTCCGACGCCGCCATCGCCACCATCGACTACCTCTCCAAGGCCGTCAAAGAAACCGCCGACGTCGACTTCACCAACACGGAGTTCCTCGGCCGGTACGCCATCGTCTTCGCCGCCTCCACCGTCCTCACCCTCCTCCTCTGGCTCCTCGCCGTCGCCAAGCGCGCCGTCCGCGGCGTCCCCCTGACCACCGCGCTCTCCGAAGCCATCGGCTTCCTCTGGCTGACGGTCCTCGCCTCCGCCTTCACGCCCCTGATCCTCTACACCGTCGTCAACGCCACCGACGCCGTCACCGAGGTCATCGCCTCCGGCACCGGCAAGCAGACCGACGTCTTCTTCGGCAGCTTCAAGGAGGCCCTCCAGAAGGGCGACAGCATCGGTGGCGGTCCCATCATGCTGATCATCGTGTCCCTGGTGACCGTGATCGCCGCCGGCGTGCTCTACCTGGAGCTCTTCCTCCGCGCCGTCATGCTGTACGTCGGCGCCCTCCTCGGCGTCGTCGTCTACTCCGGCCTCGTCGACAAGAACATGTGGGGCCACGTCCGCCGCTGGGCCGGCATCATGATCGCGATCATCCTGGTCAAGCCGGTCATCGTCATCGTCCTCGGTCTGGCCGGCGCCCTCTCCTCCGGCACCGGACCCGACTCGTTCTCCGCCGTCGTCTCCGGCCTCGCGATCATCCTGCTCGCGATCTTCGCCTCCGCGATGATCTACCGGTTCGTTCCCGGCTTCGGCGACGAGATCGCCGCCTCCCGCAACAACCGCCTGCACCGAGCGGGTGAGAACGCGGCCGCGGCCGTCATCTCCTCCCCCGCCTCGCTCGTCTCCCAGGGCATCAAGACCCACAGCTCCCGCGGCGACGGCGGCGGCGGTCAGGGCGGCCAGCCCGCCCGCCCCGCCAACCCGATGTCCGGCGGCATGGCCGCCCACAGCAGCCGCGGCGGAAGCGGTGGCGGCGGTGGCGGCGCGACTCCCCCGCCCCCGCCCCGCAGCAGCAGTCCCACCGCGGGAACCCCGCACAGTAGCCGCAAGAACTCTGGAGGTGCAGGGCGTTGACGACCCAGTCCCAGCCGGTCGCGCCCCGCCGTACGTATCTCGTGGGCCGTGCCCGGCCGAACGCGATCGTCGGCAAGAACCGCGAGACGGGCGAGATCGCCCTGATCATCGTCGGCGCCTTCCTCGGCATGATGAGCGGACTCCTCGTCCCCCTCCTCCCCCTGCGGATCGCACTCCTCGCCGGCCTCCCGATGCTCGCGATCGCCGCCGTGTACCTCCCGTACAAGCACCGCACGTTCTACAAGTGGTTCGAGATCAACCGCAGCTACAAGCGGATGCTCAAGCGCGGCACGGCCTACCGCTCCGTCGTCTCCGAGGCCGGCACCCACCTCGACGGCCGCGAGGTCGAGGTCGGCCCGCCGCCCGGCATCGGCCGCGTGGGCTGGCTCGCCGCCCCCTTCGGCCCCGACGAGATCGCCGTCCTCCTGCACGCCGACCGCCGCACCGTCACCGCCGCCATCGAGATCGAGGGCCCCGGCGTCGGCCTCCGCGACAGCGAGGACCAGGAGGCCCTGGTCGACCGCTTCGGCACGCTCCTCAAGCACGTCGCCAACGGCGACGGCTTCGTGACCCGCCTCCAGATGCTGGCCCGCACCCTCCCCGCCGACCCGGACGCCCACGCCAAGGACGTCGGCCAGCGCGGCGACCCGAACGCGCCGACGTGGCTCATGGATTCGTACGACCAGCTCCAGTCGATGGTCTCCACCTCCAGCGAGCAGCACCGCGCCTACCTCGTCGCCTGCATGCACTACACGCGCGAACTCGCCGCCGAGGCCAATGCCATGGCCCGTGCCGCCAAGCACGCCTCCGGCGCCCGCAAGCTCGACCGCGACGCCGGCCTCGCCGTCGTCATGGCCCGCGAGCTCACCGACATCTGCGCCCGCCTCGCCGAGGCCGACATCCGGGTCCGCCAGCCCCTCGGCCAGTCCCGGCTCGCCTCCCTCGTGCACTCCATGTACGACCCGGACCACCCCATCGACCACATCCAGGCCATGACGAAACGAAACGCTTGGCCCGCCGAACTGGACGCGATGGAGCCGACGTACCTCCAGGCCAAGACCCGCGAGTCCTCGACCCGCGCCCCCTGGTGCCATGCCACCGCCTGGGTGAAGGAATGGCCGATGACCCCCGTCGGCGTCAACTTCCTCGCCCCGCTGCTCGTCCACACCCCGGACGTGATCCGTACGGTCGCCGTGACCATGGATCTGGAGCCCACCGAGGTCGCCATCGAGCGGATGCTCACCGAGAAGACCAACGACGAGGCCGACGCCTCCCGCGCCGCCAAGATGAACCGCACGGTCGACCCGCGCGACATCGCCGCCCACGGCCGGCTCGACCAGCGGGGTGAAGATCTCGCCAGTGGCGCAGCCGGAGTGAACCTCGTCGGGTACATCACGGTGTCGTCGCGTTCTCCCGAGGCCCTGGCCCGGGACAAGCGCACGATCAGGGCCTCCGCCGGCAAGTCGTATCTGAAGCTGGAGTGGTGCGACCGCGAGCACCACCGGGCCTTTGTGAACACCTTGCCGTTCGCGACCGGCATCCGCCGCTAGGGCCGAAGGGGCACAGACCCATGCGAGATCCGCTGTCCGTCCTCACCGACGCCTTCACCTCCTTCGTCTTCGGCAAGGTGGAGACGACCCGCCTGCCCGTCCGCACCTCCACCGGGCAGGCCCAGGCCGTCTACCTGCCGACCGCGGCCCCCGGCCTCGGCGACTCCGGCGTGATCATCGGCCGCGAGGTCTACAGCGGCAAGGGGTACATCTACGACCCCTTCCAGCTGTACGGGCAGCAGCTCCCCGCCCCCCACTGGCTGGTCCTCGGCGAGTCCGGCAACGGCAAGTCGGCGCTGGAGAAGACGTACGTGCTCCGCCAGCTCCGCTTCCGCGACCGGCAGGTCGTCGTCCTCGACGCCCAGGGCGAGGACGGCGTCGGCGAATGGAACCTCATCGCGCAGGAGCTGGGGATAACCCCCATCCGCCTGGACCCCATGGTCGCCAACGACTCCGGGATCCGCCTCAACCCGCTCGACCCGTCGATCACCACGACCGGGCAGCTCGCCCTGCTCCGGACGATCATCGAGGTGGCGATGGGTCACGGCCTCGACGAGCGCTCCGGCTTCGCGCTCAAGGTCGCCCACGCGTACGTCGTCGAGCACACGACCCACCGCCAGCCGATCCTCACCGACATCGTGGAGCGGCTCCGCCACCCCGAGGCGGAATCCGCCGAGGCGATGAACGTCGACATAGACGATGTACGGGCCTGGGGCCTGGACGTCGCCCTCGTCCTGGACCGGCTGGTCGACGGCGACCTGCGGGGCATGTTCGACGGACCGACGACCGTCGGCATCGACCTCGACGCGCCCCTGATCGTCTTCGACCTCTCCCACATCGACCGCAACTCCATCGCCATGCCGATCCTCATGGCGATCGTCGGCGTCTGGCTGGAGCACACCTGGATCCGCCCCGACCGGAAGAAGCGCATCTTCCTCGTCGAGGAGGCCTGGCACATCATCAACAGCCCGTTCGTGGCGCAGCTGTTCCAGCGGCTGCTCAAGTTCGGCCGCCGCCTCGGCCTCTCCTTCGTCGCCGTCGTCCACCACCTCTCCGACGTCGTCGACGGAGCCGCGGCGAAGGAGGCCGCGGCGATCCTCAAGATGGCCTCCACCCGGACCATCTACGCCCAGAAGGCCGACGAGGCACGCAACACGGGCCGGGTCCTCGGTCTGCCCCGCTGGGCGGTCGAGATCATCCCGACCCTCACCCCCGGCATCGCGGTCTGGGACGTCAACGGCAACGTGCAGGTGGTCAAACACCTCATCACCGAACGAGAACGCCCGCTGGTCTACACGGACCGCGCCATGACGGAGGCCTCGGCCCCGTCGGGAGACCCGGACCTCGAATGGGAGACGGAGCAGCGCGCGATCCTCATCGAGCAGCAGATGAACGGCACGTCGCAGTCGACGGTGGCGTAGATGGAAGCGGCACGGAAGGGCGGGGGAGGGGTCTCCGACGGGCTGCTGCTCAGCCTGTTCGGCCTCCTTCTGTGCCTCACGGTCCTGGTGTGGACGGCGACCGGCCTGGCCGGTCTCCTCTCCCACGGCGCCTGGCCGCAGGGCGTGGCCTTCACGGGCACGCCCTCGGCCCTGCGCTCCCTGGTCACGGCCCCGACGGACCTCGCGGCGGCCTGGCCGGCCACCCCGCCGGGTCAGCTCTCCGGGTACGGCCTGTTCTGGGGCCTGCTGATCGGCGAGGCGATGATCCTCTTCGTCCTCGCGATCTTCGCGCTGGGCACCCTGGCCCGCTGGCGAGCGGTGCGCGCCAACAGGCGGGCGGGGGCGTACGGGAGGAACGAGACGCCGGTACGGACCACCCGCGAGCCGGCGTACGAGAAGCCGGGGCACGACGAGCCGGCGTACGAGAAGCCGGGGCACGACGAGCCCACGTACGAGAAGCCCGGGCACCACGAGCCGGCGTACGAGAAGCCCGTCCACGAGAAGTCCGTACGTGACGAGCCCGCGCGCAGGCCCGCTCCCCCGGCCCCCCGCCGCCCGGCCGCGACGCACGCACCGGAGCCGCCCACGGCCCCGATCCCGACCACACCTCCGGCACCCCCGGCACCGCCGGCCCCGGTCTCCGCCCCCGTCCCGGCCCCGTCCGCGGCACCTGTCCCGGCAGCGGCGGCCGTTCCGGCGGCGGCCCACGTCCCCGCCTCCGCGGGCCCCGGCAGCCGTACGTTCTACGGCCTCCCGGACGCCCGCCTCCCCGTGGCCGTCCAGGCCGTCCAGGACGCCGAGGGCCCGGTCCTGGTCGTCACCTCCGACCCCGCCCTCTGGTCCGCGACCAAGGACGCGCGCGGCAAGCTCGGCCCTGTCCTCGTCCACGACCCCGGCCACCTGTGCGACACGCCCGCACGGCTCCACTGGTCGCCGTCCGAGCGCTGCGAGGACCCGGCGGTCGCCGCGGAGCGGGCGGTCGCCCTGCTGGCTCCGGTCCGTCCGCACTCCCGGCTGGACGCCGCCACCGCGGACACTGCGGAAACGCTCCTGCGCTGCTGGCTGCACGCGGCCGCCGTGGACGGGCGTCCGTTCCGCCAGGTCCACCGCTGGGCGCTGGGCACGGGCGCCCACGAGCCGGTACGGATCCTCCGGAGCCACCCGAAGGCGGCCTCCGGCCACGCGGGACTGCTCGAATCGGCCCTCACCGCGCACCCCGAAAGCCGCCGCATGGCACAGGAACTGACGGCCCGTGCGCTGGCGTCGCTCTCCTCGGTGCACATCCGGGAGGCCTGCACCCCGAATCGAACGGATTCGCTGGCGCTGGCATCTTTCCTCCCCGAAGGGGGCACCCTCTACGTGGTGGGGGAACCGATCGAGGATCCCCGCACCCACCCCGGCGCGATGCCGCTCCTGACGGCGCTCGCCGCAAGCGTGGTCGAGCACGGCCGCCGCATGGCCGCACGGTCATCCGACGGTCGGCTCGACCCACCAATGACCCTCGTCCTGGACGACGTCGCCGCCGTGGCACCGCTCCCCCAGCTCCCGGAGCTCCTCGCCACCGGTCACACCCGGGGCCTCCCGACCCTGGCCCTGATGCGCTCGCCCGAACAGGCCCGCACGAGGTGGCCGGAGACCTCCCTGAGCCGCTGAGGCCCCCGGGCCCCGGCCCGCTCCCGCGTCAGAGCGCGCGTCCGCGCAGGGAGTGCAGGTGGGCGCGGGCGGCGTCGGCGGCATGGGTGAACCAGTCGGCGATGACCGCGGTCTCCTCCGGGGTGTAGCGGGCGAAGACCTCCTCCAGGCGGGCGTAGAACGGCTGGTACAGCGCGACGACCCGTGCGGCCGCTTCCGGGTCCGCGACCACCCGCACCCGCCGCCGGTCGGCCGGGTCCGGGGCCCGGCGGGCGTATCCGGCCTTCTCCAGCCGGTTGAGCACACCGGTCACGGCCCCCGTGGTGAGGTTGGCGCGCTCCGCCAGGTCCCCGGCCGACAGTGGGTCCTCGCCGGCGCCGAGCACATGCCCGAGGCAGGTCAGATCGGTCACGTTGAGGCCGAGGGCCTGCGCGACCTCCTGCTGGCCGATGAGGCCCAGGGCCACGTACGCGTCCATCCGGTGGATCGCCTCGCCGACGGTGGCCGGGGGACGGCTCTTGCCCTCCACGCAGAGACTCCTTAGCATCTAAATTACTTAGCTCGTGAGATAAACCATCCCACCGATGCCTTCATCCTGCCTGCCCCGACACCCCAGAGGAGCATCCATGAGTGCCCACGGCGACGTCGACCTCGGCCACACCCTCGCCGGGTGGACCGGTACCACCCTCGCCGGACTGGGCTCCGCCGTCGCCGGAGCCGGAATCTGCCTGGACCGCGCCTGGGCCCTGTGGCTCGGCGCGGCACTGGCCGTTCTGGCCGCCGCCGCGACCTGGATCCTCCACCTGACGGGCTGGGGCAAGCCCTCCGGCCCCCGCCCGGCCGATCAGTGGGACTGGCGGGTCCGCGACGCCGGCGCCCGCCACGGCCACCCCGACTGCCTAGGCTGCCGCCTCGCGGGCCGCCCCGTCACGGCCACCGCCCGACCGCGACCGCACCCCGAACCAACCCCCGGCCGCGCCTGACCCCAGCCGCGACCCCAGCCCTGGTCTCGGTCCTGGCCCCGATCCCGGCCCCAGCCACGACCCCAGCCCCGCCCCCCGTCCCCGCCATCCGCGCCTACGAAGCGCGCCGCACCTCGTACTCGATCTCCGTCGCCGTGTCGTTCCCCGGGACGGGCACCCGGTCCCCCGTCGCCACGAAGCCGAAGCGGCGGTAGAAGGCGGCGGCCCGCGCGTTGTCCTCGTGGACGTAGAGCCGCACCCGCTCGACCGGCTCCGCGAGCGCCCAGGACCACTCGACGCCCGCACGGAACAGCGCGTCGATCACACCGGTCCCCCGCACCTCGGGCCGTACGTAGACACCCACGATGTGCGTCTGACCGACCTTCGCCGGCTCACCGAAGCGCACCTCGTCCGACGGCCGTTCCACCAGGAGCGTGATCGTGCCGACCCACGTCCCGTCCGGGGCCTCGGCCACGAACTGCCGCACGTTTCCGTCGCCCGTCTCGGACGCCCCCTCGGCGCGCTCCTGCCAGAACGAGTCCGGGCGCTGCACGGAGGCCTCGTACGTCTCGAGGAACGCGAGGTGGGCGACCGGGTCGCGCAGAGCAGCGAGACGGAGCTCGCGGGCCCGCTCCCACTCGTCGGCACGGATGGCACGTATCGAAAAGTCCATGCGCCCGATCCTCCGTGCGACCGCACGCCCCTGACAAGGGCTTTTCGCCTCCGTCGTACCCCGGTACTACGCCAACGCCCCACCTCCCGCCCCAGGTCGGACGATCGCCCGCCGCCCGCTCCCTAGCGTCGTCGGCATGATCCGAGCAGAGAACCTCACCAAGCGGTACGGGGACACCACCGTCGTCCAGGACCTCAGCTTCACCGTCCGACCGGGCGCCGTCACCGGCTTCCTCGGCCCCAACGGCGCCGGGAAGTCCACCACCCTCCGCATGATCCTCGGCCTCGACGCCCCCACCCGCGGGCACGCCACCGTCGACGGCCGCCCGTACGCCCGGCACCGCGCCCCGCTCACCCGGGTCGGCGCCCTCCTGGAAGCCCGCTCCGTGCACCCCGGGCGGTCAGCCCGCCACCACCTCACGGCCCTCGCCCTCACCCACGGCATCCCGCGCTCCCGCGTCGACCGCGTCCTCGCCGTCACCGGCCTCACCCATGTCGCCGACAAGCGCGTGAAGGGCTTCTCCCTCGGCATGGGCCAGCGCCTCGGCATCGCCGCCGCGCTCCTCGGCGACCCGGCCGCCGTCGTCCTCGACGAACCGGTCAACGGCCTCGACCCCGAGGGCGTGCTCTGGATCCGCACCCTCCTCAAGTCCCTCGCCTCCGAGGGCCGTACGGTCCTCGTCTCCTCCCACCTGATGAGCGAGATGGCCCTCACCGCCGACCACCTGATCGTCATCGGCAGGGGCCGGCTGCTCGCCGACACCACCGTCGACGAACTCGTCCGCACCTCCGGCGGCGCCTCCGTCAAGGTCGTCACGCCTGAGGCCGATCGGCTGCGGAACCTGCTCCCCGGCGCCGCCTTCACCCTGGAGGCCCCCGACACCCTCCTCGTCACCGGCCCGGACGCACCGGAGATCGGCCGCACGGCCGCCGCCCACGGCCTCCCCCTCCATGAACTGACCCCTCAGGCCGCCTCCCTCGAGCAGGCGTTCATGGCCCTCACCCACGACTCCGTCGAATACCAGGGAGCCCCCGCATGAGCACCCCGACCATCACCCCGGCCACGTCGTCGACCACCGCTCCCACCGCGACCCCACGGCTCACCCACGCGCGCGTCCTCCACTCCGAGTGGCACAAACTGTGGACCGTCCGCTCGACCTGGATCACCGTCCTCACCGCCGCGGCGCTCGTCCTCGGCGTCGGCATCCTCATGGGCGCCACCTACACCTCCGACGGCGGCGACTCCGACGTCGACACCGTCATCCTCACCCTCTACGGCAGCCAGCTCGGCGCCATCGCCCTCGCCGTCCTCGGCATCCTGGTCACCGCCGGCGAATACGCGACGGGCATGATCCGCGCCTCCCTCACCGCCGTCCCCGGCCGCCTCCCCGTCCTCGGGGCGAAAGCCGCCGTCTACACCGGCGTCGTCCTCGCCCTCACCCTCGTCACCAACCTGCTGACCTTCCTCACCGCGCAGGTCTTCCTCTCCGACACCGACCAGGCCGCCTCCCTCACCGACGACGGCGTCCTCGCCGCCCTCGCGGGCAACGCCGCCGGCCTCACCCTCCTCGGTCTGGTCGCCCTCGGCCTCGGCGCGACCCTCCGCTCCGTACCCGGCGCGATCGGCGCCTTCGTCGGCGGCGTGATGATCCTGCCCGAGGTCCTCGGAATGCTCCCGTACGAGGTGATGGAGACGGCCGTCCGGTACTTCCCCACCCAGGCCGCCGGGGCCCTCGGCTCGGCCACCCCGCTCCCCGGCGCGGCCTCCCCCGGCGCCGCCCTCCTCGCCCTGCTCCTGTGGGCGGCCGCGACGCTCGCGGTCCCCGCACTGTTGCTCAAGCGCCGGGACGTATGAGGATGATGACGGGGTGACCACGGAAGCGACCGCGACGACGGGCCTCAGCCGCTCCCTCCAGCGACTGCTCGCGCACGCCCGGGCGTTCGACGCCCGCCGACCCCGGCTGTGGGACTCCACGCTGACGCTCTTCTGGACGGCGGCGGCACTGGTGGACGCGTCGGGCGGCTGGCGGAACACCGCCCCCGACCCGTCCGTCCCCGCCTGGCTCGTGGTCACCCTGAGCCTCGGTCTCTCCCTCCCGCTGTACCGGCGCCGCCGAGAGCCGCTGGCCGCCCTCACCGTGATGGCCTGCGCGGCGCTGGTCAGCGCGGCATCGGGCGCCTTCCTCCAGGCCGGCTACCTCCAGCTGATCCCGCTCTTCCACATCGCCCTCACCCGCCCGCCCCGCGTCCTCCTCCACGCCTCCGCCCTGCTGGTGCCGCCCCTCGTCACGGGGGCGGTCCGCTTCCCCCGGGGAAGCTGGGACCAGCACGTCGTCCCCACCCTGTGGACGTACGCGCTCGTCGCCCTCCTCGGCATCGCGGTCCGCTCCCGCAAGGACCACACGGCGGCCCTCGTCGACCGGGCCCGCCGACTGGAGGTCGAACGCGACCAGGAGGTACGGCTCGCCGCCGCGGCCGAACGCACCCGGATCGCCCGCGAGATGCACGACATCATCGGCCACAACCTCTCGGTCATCACGGGCCTCGCGGACGGCGGCAGGTACGCGGCGGCGAAGAACCCCGAACGCGCCGCCCAGGCCCTCGACGCCATCGGTACGACGAGCCGCGAGGCCCTCGCCGAACTCCGGCGCCTGCTCGGCGTCCTGAGCGACGACGACCAGGAGGCGGCGCGGGATCCCCAGCCCACCCTGGCCGACCTCGACGCCCTGATCACCGGCGTACGGAAGGCGGGCCTGCCGGTACGGTTCGACCGGGGCGACTCCTCCCCCGGCCGCCCCCTCACCCCCGGCGCCCAGCTGACGGTCTACCGGGTGGTCCAGGAAGCCCTGACGAACGCCCTGAAGCACGCGGGCGAGGGCGCGAAGGCGACCGTCCTCCTCACCCACACCCCCCAGGAGGTACGGGCGGAGGTCACGAACACGGGACCCGCCGTTCCACCGTCCGGTCAGGGCCAGGGACTTACCGGGATGCGGGAGCGCGCGGCCCTCTACGACGGCACACTCGATACCGGCCCGCTGCCGACCGGCGGCTGGCACGTCCGACTCCGACTCCCCCGGGAGGGCTCCCCCTCGTGACGACCGTTCTCATCGCGGACGACCAGCCGATGCAGCGCTTCGGCTTCCGCATGCTCCTGGAGAGCCAGGACGACATGACCGTCGTCGGAGAGGCCTCCAACGGCACCGAGGCGATCCGGCTCGTCGACCGTCACCACCCCGACGTCGTCCTGATGGACATCCGGATGCCCGGCCTGGACGGTATCGAGGCGACCCGCCGCATCGTCGCCACGGGCGACCGCACACGGATCCTGATCGTCACGACCTTCGACCTCGACGAGTACGCGTACGACGGCCTCCGCGCCGGAGCCAGCGGCTTCCTGGTGAAGGACGCCCAGCCGGAGGAACTCCTCGCCGGCATCCGCGCGGTGGCGAGCGGCGACGCGGTCGTCGCGCCGAGCCTCACCCGCCGTCTCCTGGACGCCTACATCCACCACCTGCCGGCGGCGTCCTCCCCGACGGCCGACCCGCGCCCGCAGGACCCCCGGCTCGCGGCTCTCACGGACCGGGAACGCGAGATCCTCACGGTCATCGGCCAGGGCTGGACGAACACGGAGATCGCCGAACGCCTGCACCTCGCGGAGTCGACGGTGAAGACCCACGTGGGCCGCATCCTCGCGAAGACCGGCGCCCGGGACCGCGTCCAGGCGGTGATCCTGGCGTACGACACCCAACTCGTCGCGCCGGCCTGAGCAGGCCAAGCCCCACAGGAAATGACCCCTGAAAATGCCCCCTGAACGCAGAAAAGCCCCGCACCATAAGGTGCGGGGCTTTCCCACAATGATTGTTCGGCGGCGTCCTACTCTCCCACAGGGTCCCCCCTGCAGTACCATCGGCGCTGAAAGGCTTAGCTTCCGGGTTCGGAATGTAACCGGGCG
>NZ_JBHTSA010000134.1:0-10824 GCF_042795405.1 Streptomyces sp. NPDC056480
CCGAGAGCCCGGCACCGAGGAGGACCACTCCCGCTCCCCGGCCCGCGACGGCGAAACCGAAACCGCCGCCGAAACCGGCGTCGCCCCCGTCCCCGAAACCGAAGGCGACCTCGAAGGCGACCCCGAAGCCGAAGCTGGTCCCGGTGAAGCCGCCCAGCGTGCCGAAGTCCGGTGCCGGGACCTTCGTCACCGCGCAGGCCTCCGGCGCACCGGTCGGCGACGGCGGCGAACTGCGCCGCTACCGGGTCCAGGTCGAGGACGGCATCGCGCTCTCGGCGCGCGACACGGCCGCCGAGATCCAGCGGATCCTGGCGCATCCGCGCGGCTGGGCCGCGCACGGCCGGGGCCGCTTCCAGCTGGTCTCGGAGGACGCCGACTTCGTCATCCGGATCGCCACCCCGGACACGGCCGACGCGCTCTGTCTGCAGCAGGGCCTCGACACCCGCGGCGAGCTGAACTGCGAGACCACCGACGGGGTCGTGGTGAACCTCAAGCGGTGGATGCTGGGCTCGCCGACCTTCGCGGGGGAGGCGGCCGAGTACCGGCACCTGATCATCAACCACGAGGTCGGGCACGAGATCGGCATCCGGCAGCACATGGGCTGCCCGGGTCCGGGCAAGCTCGCGCCCGCGATGATGCAGCAGATCAAGGGCCTCGACGGATGCCGGTCGAACGCATTTCCGTATGACGAAGACGGGAGCTACATCACCGGGCCGATCGTGTCATGATGCGCTTGGGACGGCGCGCGACGAAGCCCGCCTCCCGAGGGGACCGGGGCTCCCGTGACGCACGGACGACCGTGCGCACGGTGGAGCAGACCGCTACCCGGTAGTTCGTATCGAGGAGACAGAAATGTCACTCTCCCCGGGTTCTCCCGACTCCGCGGCAGGTTCGGTCACCAACGACCCGAACCTCGACTTCGCCGGCACGACGCCGTACGAGGACTACGTCCAGGCGGACGTCCTGACCCATCTCCAGCACCTCCGCTCGGACGACCCCGGCGAGATGGTCTTCCTGGTCACCACCCAGGTCATGGAGCTGTGGTTCACGGTGATCGTCCACGAGTGGGAGACCGCGAGCCGCGCCCTGCGCGAGGACCGCGTCCCCGTCGCCATGGACGCGCTCAAGCGCTCCGTGCGCGAGCTGGAAGCCCTCAACCACTCCTGGCGGCCGCTCGCCCAGCTCACCCCCGCCCAGTTCAACGCCTACCGCGCCGCGCTCGGCGAGGGCTCCGGCTTCCAGTCCGCGATGTACCGGCGGATGGAGTTCCTGCTCGGCGAGAAGTCCGCGTCCATGCTCGTCCCGCACCGGGGCGCGCCCCGCGTCCACGCCGAGCTGGAGAAGGCGCTCCACGAGCCGAGCCTGTACGACGAGGTCCTCGGCCTGCTCGCCCGCCGCGGCCTGCCCGTCCCGGCCGCCGTCCTCGGCCGCGACCTCGCGCAGCGGTACGAGCCCTCGGCCGAGGTCGAGGCGGTCTGGGCCGGGATCTACGCGGACGCCGACCAGAACGGCGAACTCGTGCGGCTCGGCGAGGCGCTCAGCGACGTCGCCGAACTGGTCTGGCGATGGCGCAACGACCATCTGGTGGCGACCCGCCGCGCGATGGGCTCGAAGACCGGCACCGGAGGCTCGGCGGGCGTGGCCTGGCTGGAGAAGCGGGCGCAGAAGAACGTCTTCCCGGAGCTCTGGACGGCGCGCAGCCATGTCTGACACTGAAGCCATGGCAGACCTCCAGAAGGCAGACCTCCGGCAGCGGGCCCGCGCACTCGACACCGCGGACGAACTCGGCAGGCACCGCGAGAAGTTCGCGCTCGACGAGGGGACCGTCTACCTCGACGGCAACTCCCTCGGCGCGCTGCCCGCCCACGTCCCCGCCCGGATGGCCGACGTCATCACCCGCGAGTGGGGCGAGCTCCGCATCCGCTCCTGGGACGAGTCCGGCTGGTGGACCGCGCCCGAGCGGATCGGCGACCGGATCGCCCCGATCGTCGGTGCCGCCCGGGGACAGATCGTGGTCGGCGACTCGACCAGCGTGAACGTCTTCAAGGCGGTCGTCGCGGCGGCCCGGCTGAGCGCCGACGACCGCGACGAGATCCTCGTCGACGCGACGACCTTTCCCACGGACGGGTACATCGCCGAGTCCGCCGCGCGGATGACGGGTCGCAGGATCGTGCCCGTCGACCCGGCAGGCATGGCCGCCGCGGCCGGGCCGCGGACGGCCGCGGCGCTCGTCAACCACGTCGACTACCGCAGCGGCCGCCGCCACGACCTGCCCGGCATCACGGCCGCGCTGCACGCGGCGGGCGCGCTCGCCGTCTGGGACCTGTGCCACAGCGCGGGCGCCCTCCCGGTCGGCCTGGACGCGCACGGGGTCGACCTGGCCGTCGGCTGCACGTACAAGTACCTGAACGGCGGGCCCGGTTCGCCGGCCTACCTGTACGTCGCCGAACGCCACCAGGCCGCCTTCGACTCGCCGCTGCCCGGCTGGAACTCGCACACCGACCCGTTCGCCATGACCCCCGGGTACGAGGCGGCCGCGGGTGCCGTACGGGGCCGGGTCGGGACGCCCGACATCCTCTCGATGCTGGCCCTCGAAGCGGCGCTGGACGTCTGGGACGGCGTCGCGATCGAGGACGTGCGCGCCAAGTCCCTGGCGCTCACGGACTTCTTCCTGGAGTGCGTGCGCACGTACGTGCCGGCGGGCCGCGTCACCTCCATGACGCCGGAGGCGCACGACGAGCGCGGCAGCCAGACCGCGCTCGCCTGCGACAACGCGCCCGCCGTCATGGCCGAGCTGATCAAGCGCGGTGTCGTCGGCGATCTGCGCCGCCCCGACATCCTGCGGTTCGGCTTCACCCCGCTGTACGTCGGCTTCGCGGACGCGGAGCGGGCGGCGCGGGTGCTCGCGGAGGTCCTGGCGGACCTGCCCGGCTGAGGCCCCGACCGGGTTCCGCGCGGCCTCGCGCGGTCGCGTACGGTCCGATGATCGCCCGATCTGCGGGGGCTCCACTCCTGGTACCGTCCCCGCAGGTCAGGCCAATTCGGCCCCGTACCCGAGAGGTTGGAACAGCATGCCGGACCCCGCCGCGCGCGATGCCGCCGAAGAGGCGTCGGCCTTCTCGCACCCGGCCGTCCCCCCGGACGTCTCCGCCGCGTACGGCGACCACCCGGACCAGGTGATCGACTTCTACGCCCCGCGCGGCGGAGGGACCCGGGCGCCCCTCGTCGTCGCCCTGCACGGCGGGGCGTGGCGGGCACCGTACGACCGGTGGCACCTGACCCCGTTCGTGGACTTCCTGGCCCGGCGCGGCTTCGCCGTGGCGAACGTCGAGTACCGGCGCGGCAGCGACATCCCCCGGCAGGGTGGTGCCGCTCCGGTCGCCGGGCGCTGGCCCGAGACCTTCGACGACGTGGCGGCCGCGCTCGACGCCCTGCCCGGACTCGCCGCCGCCCACCTGCCGCAGGCCGACACCGGGCGGATCGTGCTCACCGGGCACTCGGCCGGCGGCCAGCTCGCCCTCTGGGCCGCCGCCCGGCACGTCCTGCCCGTCGGCTCCCCGTGGCGGCTGCCCGCCCCGCCGGAGCTGCGCGGGGTCGTCGCCCTCGCCCCCATCGCCCACTTCGGACGGGCGGTCGAGCTGGGGGTGTGCGGCGGCGCGGTCGGCGAACTGCTCGGCGACCCGTCCTCGTACGAGGAGCGGGCGGCCCACGCCGACCCCTCGGTGCTGCTGCCGACCGGGATCGCGACCACCGTCGTCCAGGGCCGTACGGACATCGACGTGCCGTACGCCGTCGCCGACGCCTACGCCGAGGCGGCCGAGAAGGCGGGCGAGACGGTCGGCGTGACGCTCCTGGAGGAGGTCGGCCACTTCCCCCTGATCGACCCGGCGGCGGACGCGTGCGCGGTGGTGGCGGAGGAGATCGCCCAGCTGGCCTGGTGAGCCCGCGGCCGGATCCTCCGGCGGGCCGAACCCGTCGTCCTTCTGAGCCGGGGGACGGACGGGAGCCGGGGGCCATAGTCCTCAAGGGGGACCCGGGAGGATCCGCATCGAGCGGGACGACCGGGTTCCCCGCCGCCCGTACCGTGGTGCGGGTGACCCAGACACAGACCCCCGAGACGAGCCGCGCCCCCGAGTTCCACCTGGTCCAGGTCGTCCTCGGCGGCCTGCGGCAGGACCTCTTCCGCGACGCGTCGGCCTACCGGCCGCTCCAGCCCGCCGAGGTGAACCCCAAGGTGGCGCGCTTCCTGCCGAAGGCGATACGGCCGCACCTCGGGCTGTTCCCGCACGCCGTCGTCGCGTTCTTCGCCCTGATCGCCTTCGCGCTGGGCTACGAGGAGTTCGACACCCGCTTCGCCCCGCTGACGCTGATGGTCGTCTGCACCCCGCCCGCGGTCGTGCTGCTCACCCTGGTGCGGCCGGTCCTCGCCTTCTGGGCCTCGCTCGCCAGCGCGCCCGTCATCGGCTACCTCAGCGGCTACGTCGCCGGCTGGCCCTGGTCGCACATCACGTTCTTCTCCCACCTCGTGGTCCTCGGTGTGGTCGCGGCCCGCTCCCGGCCCCGCACCTCGGTGTGGATGTGGCTCGTGACGGCCGGCTTCTCCCTCTTCACGGAGATGTTCCTCGGGATGGGGCGCAGCTCCGACAGCGTCCCGCTGCTCTTCGTCGCCGCCCTGGTGCTCCTCGCCGTGACCGTCCTCCAGGTCCGCCGCCAGGCCGACCGCGAGGTCACCGCCCAGCAGACCGTCACCGCCCAGGAGCGCTCGAAGCGGACCCTCCTGGAGGAGCGCACCACCATCGCCCGCGAGCTCCACGACGTCGTCGCCCACCACATGTCGGTCGTCGCCATCCAGGCCGAGGCCGCCCCGTACCGGGTCGAGAACCCGCCGCCGGAGCTGGAGCAGGCCTTCCTCACCATCCGCGAGAACGCGGTCGCCGCGCTCACCGAGCTGCGCCGCATCCTCGGTGTGGTCCGCGCCGAGGACTACGAGGCCCCCGACGCCCCGCAGCCGACCCTCGCCGACCTCGACTCGCTCGTCCGCAACGTCCAGGACGCCGGGCTCGTCGTCGACAAGACCGTGACCGGCGCCGTGCGCGAGCTGCCGCAGGGCGTGGAGCTCTCCGCGTACCGCATCGTCCAGGAGGCCCTGTCGAACGTGCTGCGGCACGCGCCCGGCGCCGCCGCGAAGGTCGAGGTCAGCTATGTCCTCGGCGGTCTGGGACTGCGCGTCGCGAACGGTCCGGCACGCGGCCTCGTCAAGCCCTCGCCGGGCGCGGGGCACGGCATCACCGGCATGCGGGAGCGTGTGACGATGCTCGGTGGGGAGATGACGGCCGAGGCCACCGAGGACGGTGGCTACGAGGTGACGGCCTTCGTCCCCGTGAGCCGTGAGGAGAGTGACCAGTGATCCGCGTGCTGATCGTCGACGACCAGATGATGGTCCGCGAGGGCTTCTCGGTGCTGCTCGGCGCGATGCCGGACATCGAGGTCGTCGGCGAGGCCGTCAACGGCCGGGAGGCCGTCACCCAGGTCGCCGCCCTCCACCCCGACGTGGTCCTCATGGACATCCGGATGCCCGAGCTGAACGGCATCGACGCCACCCGGGAGATCGTCGCCGCCGACGCGGACGCGAAGGTGCTCGTCCTGACCACCTTCGACCTCGACGAGTACGTCTACCAGGCGCTGCGCGCCGGCGCCTCCGGCTTCCTGCTCAAGGACGCCTCCGCCCGGCAGCTCGCCGACGGGGTGCGGGTCGTCGCGGCCGGCGAGGCGCTGCTCGCGCCGACCGTCACCCGGCGGCTGATCACCGAGTTCGCGAAGGCGCCGGGGAGCTCTCCGCGCCCGCCGGCGATGGCGCAGATCGGGGAGCTGACGGAGCGCGAGACGGAGGTCCTGGTGCTCATCGCGCAGGGCCTGTCGAACTCCGAGATCGCCGAGCACCTCGTCGTCGCCGAGTCGACCATCAAGACCCATGTGAGCCGCATCCTGGTGAAGCTGGGGCTGCGGGACCGCACGCAGGCGGCGGTGTTCGCGTACGAGGCGGGCCTGGTGCGCGTCGGCGGCTAGGGCCTGTCCGGCCCTGGAACGCGCTCCGGCGCGCGGGTAGCGTCCGGTCATGGACGCTGTCGAGGCTGCTTACGACCCCTTCTCCCCGGAGTTCGTCGCCGATCCGTACCCCGCCTACGCCGAGCTGCGGGCGGCGGGCCGCGCCCACTGGCACGGCCCGACCCGCCAGTGGCTGATCCCGCACTACGAGGACGTCTCGGCGCTCCTCAGGGACCGGCGGCTCGGCCGGACGTACACCCACCGCTTCACCCACGAGGAGTTCGGACGGGAGGCGCCGGACGCGGCGTACGAGCCCTTCCACACGCTCAACGACCACGGGCTGCTCGATCTGGAGGCGGCCGACCACGGCCGCATCCGGCGCCTGGTGTCGAAGGCGTTCACGCCGAGGACCGTCGAGAACCTGGCACCGACCGTACGGCGGCTCGCCGCCGATCTGGTGGGGGAGCTGGTGGCGGCGGGCGGCGGCGACCTCCAGGCGGCGGTCGCGGAGCCGCTGCCGGTCGCGGTGATCGCCCGGATGCTGGGCGTTCCCGAGGACGACGAGGAGCGGGGGCGGCTGCGGCCCTGGTCGGCGGCGATCTGCGGGATGTTCGAGCTGAATCCCTCGGAGGAGACGGCCCGGCGGGCGGTCGAGGCCTCGGTCGAGTTCTCGGACTATCTGCGGGAGTTGATCGCTCGCCGGCGGAAGAGCCCGGGCGACGATCTGATCTCGGCGCTCATCGGGGTGGAGGAGCTGACGGAGCAGGAGATGGTCTCCACCTGCGTGCTGCTCCTGAACGCGGGCCACGAGGCCACCGTGAACACCACGGTCAACGGCTGGTGGACCCTCCTGAAGCACGACGTCCGTCCGGATCCCGAAAAGTTGTCCACAGCTGTGGAGGAACTTCTGCGCTACGACACCCCGCTCCAGATGTTCGAGCGCTGGGTCCTCGACGACATCGAGATCGGCGGCCGGGTCATCCCGCGCGGCTCCGAGGTCGCCCTCCTCTTCGGCTCCGCCAACCGCGACCCGGCCCGCTTCGGCCCGACGGCCGGCGCACTCGACCTCACCCGGGCCGACAACCCGCACATCACCTTCGGGGCGGGCATCCACTACTGCCTCGGCGCCCCGCTCGCCCGACTCGAACTGACCGCGGTCTTCGGCGAGTTGCTCCGCCAGGCGCCGAACCTGCGACTCGCGGCGGAGCCCGTGTGGAAGCCGGGGTACGTGATCCGGGGCTTCGAGGAACTGCTCGTGGAGGTGTGAGCACCGCGGCCGCACCGAGCACTGCTCTTACGGAGCAGCAGTGCTCGGTTCTCACGGAGCAGCAGTGCTCGGTGCGCGCCTCAGCCGACCACGTCCCGCCGCCGCAGCCCCGCCAGCCCCGCCGTCACCAGGGCCGCCGCCAGGGCCGTCAGGACCAGGACCGGGGTCCAGGCCGTCTCCGGGCCCGGCAGCTTCGGCAGGTGGCCGAAGGGGGAGAGGTTCAGGGCCGCCTGCGGCAGGCCGAGCGCCGGGCCGACCCAGCCGAGGACCAGGCACAGGCCGGCCACGCCCCACGCGGCGGTCGCGGCCTTCGGGGCCGCGCCCCAGAGGAGGGCCGCGAGCCCGGCCGGCGTCCACACCGCCGGGAGCTGGGCGAGCGAGGCGCCCAGGACCGGGCCGGCGTCGTGGCCGTACGAGAGGGCGAGGCCGATGCCGCTCAGGGCCAGGATCAGGGCCGAGCCGCCGAAGGCGATCAGCAGGTGGCCGGCCGCCCAGCGGACCCTGCCGAGGGCGTTCGCGAGGAGCGGTTCGGCGCGGCCCGAGGTCTCCTCGCCGTGCGGCCGCAGCACCGAGCCGACCGCGAACAGGGCCGCGACCATCCCGAAGAGGGACACCATGGTGGCGAGGAAGGCGTCGGTGAGGGCGCTCTGGCCGCCCATCCGCTCGAAGATCTGCCGGGCCTGTACGTTGTCGCCGACGATGTCGGCCGCGCCCTCGACCATCCCGCCGAAGACGAGCCCGCCGAGCAGGAACCCGAGCGACCAGCCGAGGAGCGTGCCGCGCTGGAGCCGCCAGGCGAGCGCGCCCGCCGTCGCGAGCCCGCCCTCCGCGGGGCCCGGCCGGGTCGGGAGGAAGCTCGCGCCGACGTCGCGACGGCCGGTCAGCGCGTACGCCGCCGCCGTCTGGACCAGGACCGCCGCGGCGATCAGGAGGAGCACCCACCAGCGTTCGCCGGCGAAGGCGCGGACGTTCTCGGCCCAGCCGATCGGCGACAGCCAGGTCAGGACGGACGCACCTCCCGGGACGCCGTCCTGGGGGGTGTCCCCGGCCGTGCCGGCGTCGCCGGCCGCCCGCAGGACGAACGCCAGGCCGACGGCGGCTCCCGTCAGGCCCTTCGCGAGCCGGGCGCTCTCCGTCAGCTGGGCGGCGAGCGCGGCCGTGGTCGCGAAGACCATGCCGGTGCCGCCGATCGCCAGGCCGAGGGCGAGCGCCCCGGCCGCGCCCTGTCCGGCGAGTCCCGCGGTGACGACGAGGGCGACGGCGGTGTTGACGACGAGCGCGGCGAGGAGGGCGGCGGTGAGCGGGGCCCGGCGGCCGACCGCGCCGGCGGAGAGCATCTCCTGACGACCCGTCTCCTCCTCCTCGCGGGTGTGCCGGACGACCACGATCAGGCTCGCGACGGCGGCGAGGACGGCGGCGAAGGTGCCGAACCGCCAGGCGACGAGCCCGCCGAGGGAGTCGTCGAAGACCGGTCCGTAGAGCGCGCGCATCGAGCTGTTGGCGGTCATGGAGGCGGCGGCCTCGGCGCGTTCGGCGGCCGTGCCGTAGAGGCCTTCGAGCGAGCCGGCGCCGCTGGCGACCAGGCCGCCGGTGACGAGCGCCCAGAGCGGGATCATCAGGCGGTCGCGGCGCAGGGCGAGCCGGGTGAGGGTGCCGGTGCCGGCGAGCGGGCCGGCCTTGGTGCCGGTGCGGGCGAGGGTGACCGTGCTCATGACGCCGCCATCCCGTTCGCGAGGTGCCGGTCCTCGTCCTCGTAGTGCCGGAGGAACAGCTCCTCCAGGGTGGGCGGGGTGCTGGTCAGGCTCCGTACGCCCGAGGCGGTCAGGGAGCGCAGGACCGCGTCGAGCTTGTCGGTGTCGACCTGGAGCCGCACCCGCGGGCCCTGGACGTCGAGGCCGTGGACGCCGGGGAGGTGGGCGAGGCCGTTCGGCGCGGCGGCGAGTTCGGCGGTGACGCTGGTACGGGTCAGGTGCCGCAGCTCCGTGAGCGAACCGGACTCCACGGTCCGGCCCTTGCGGACGATGCTGACCCGGTCGCAGAGGGTCTCGACCTCGCTGAGGATGTGGCTGGAGAGGAGCACCGTCCGGCCGCGGTCGCGGGCCTCCCGGACGCAGCTCTGGAAGACCTCCTCCATCAGCGGGTCGAGGCCGCTGGTCGGCTCGTCGAGGACGTACAGGTCGACGTCGGAGGCGAAGGCCGCGACGAGGGCGACCTTCTGCCGGTTGCCCTTGGAGTAGGTGCGGCCCTTCTTGGTGGGGTCGAGCTCGAAGCGCTCGATCAGCTCGGCCCGCTTGGCCTTGTCCAGGCCTCCCCGGAGCCTCCCGTACAGGTCGATGACCTCGCCGCCGGAGAGGTTGCGCCAGAGGGTGACGTCGCCGGGGACGTACGCGATCCGGCGGTGCAGCTCGACGGCGTCCTTCCAGGGGTCCCTGCCGAGCAGGGCGACGCCGCCGGAGTCGGCGCGGAGGAGGCCGAGGAGGACCCGGATGGTGGTGGACTTGCCGGCGCCGTTGGGGCCGAGGAAGCCGTGGACCTCGCCGGTCTCGACGGCGAGGTCGAGGCCGGCGAGCGCGTGGGTCCGCCCGAAGGACTTGTGCAGTCCGGCGATGCTGATTGCCTTCGTCATGCTTCGGAACGTACGCTCATTTCACAAAGTTGTGAAGTTAAGGAAGCGTATAAAGTTGGGGCGGCGGAGCGGACGAGGGAGACGATGACCGGCATGACGACCACCGAGGCGAGCAGGGACGGCAACGAGGAGGGCGTCTCCCGGTTCGTGGAGCGCTTCGCCGCCGAACTGACGGAAGCCGGCATGCAGCGCATGGCCGCCCGCGTCTTCGCGGCCCTCCTCGCCTCCGAGGGCGCCTCGTTGACCTCGGCCGAGCTGGCCGAGCAGCTGCGGATCAGCCCCGCGGCGGTCTCCGGCGCGATCCGCTACCTCAGCCAGGTCGGCATGGTCAGCCGCGAGCGCGACCCCGGCACCCGGCGCGAGCGGTACGTCCTCCACAACGAGCTCTGGTACGAGACCTTCACCCGCCGCGACCAGATCCTCGTCCGCTGGGAGAAGGTCCTCCGCGAGGGCTCCGAACTGCTCGGCACGGAGACGGCGGCAGGTGCGCGGACGGCCGAGACGGCCGAGTTCTTCGCGTTCCTCCAGCGGGAGATGCTGGGGATCATGGACCGCTGGACGCTCCACAAGGCGGCTCGGGGAGCGGGAGCCGGCTCCTCCTCCTGACGGGGCCTCCTCTGGGCTCGGCTCGCTCGGCTCAGCCCCGGGGCAGGGTCAGCCCCCACGCCTCCCCCAGGACCGTCCAGGTCCGGCGGCGGACCGGTCCCGAGACGCGGCCGTCCGCGCGGTAGCGGAAGTCCGGGCCCGAGACGGTGAGGACGTGCGCGGTCGCGTGCCGGGGCGGGGCGGCCGAGGACGCCAAGGTCAAGGCCATCGAGCTCATGGACCGCGTGAAGATCCCCGCCGCCAAGGCGCGCGTGGGGGACTACCCGCACCAGTTCTCCGG
>NZ_JBHTSA010000134.1:10834-21829 GCF_042795405.1 Streptomyces sp. NPDC056480
GCCGAGGGGTGGACGACCACCTCGGCCGCCCCGCCGGCCGAGCGGACCGTGAGGCTCTCCAGCGGGGTGTCGACATCGGTGAGCAGGACCCCGTCCGCCTCCACCCGCAGCCGGTGGGTGCGGACCGCGAGGGCCGTCGGGGCCGGGCGGACCAGGGTGCGGACGAGGGAGCGGCAGGTGCCCCAGACGGTCGCGGACGCCGGTGTGAGGGCCGGTGAGGCCGGCACCTGGAGGTCGCCGAGGACGACGCCGTCGCTGTCGTCGACCAGCAGGTCGAGGCGGCGTACGGCCCCGTCGAGGACGGCCCGGGCGGCCGCCGGGGTGGAGCGCGGCACGCCGAGGGCGTGGGCGAGTTCCAGCGCGTCGGGGGGCCCGATCGGGACGAGGGAGAGGGCGCCCGCGGCGAGCTCCCGTTCCCGGTGGAGGAGGGCCACCGTACGCAGCAGCGCGCGGTCGTCGCCGAGCACCACGGGGCGGCGGGAGCCGCGCCTGGCCAGGGCGCGGGTGAATTCCTCCGGACTGTCCGGCAGGCAGATCTTCGCCTCCGCGCCCGCGGACAGTACATCTTTCGCGATCCGTACGGACTCGCCGTCACTTCGGCGGGCGACCGGGTCGACAATGACCAGCAGCTGGTCGTGATCCGACACCTCGGTCCTTCCTCGGGTAGCATCTTTGTGCAAGAGCCCCTTGCGCTATTGCGCCAGGGGCTTCGTCTATTCCGGGGCACACCGGTGAGGCGGCCTCGGCCCCTGACCTTGGACATGCCCCACCCGGAAGGGGTGTACGCCTGTGCCCGCACTTGTGCTGCTCGGTGCTCAGTGGGGTGACGAGGGCAAGGGAAAGGCCACCGATCTCCTCGGTGGATCCGTTGACTATGTAGTGCGCTACCAGGGCGGCAACAACGCCGGCCACACCGTCGTCGTCGGCGACCAGAAGTACGCGCTGCATCTTCTCCCTTCCGGAATCCTCTCGCCGGGGTGCACCCCGGTGATCGGAAACGGTGTCGTCGTCGACCCGGCGGTCCTGCTCTCCGAGCTGAGTGGACTGAACGAGCGCGGCGTCGACACGTCGAAGCTCCTGATCAGCGGCAACGCCCACCTGATCACCCCGTACAACGTCACCCTCGACAAGGTGACGGAACGGTTCCTCGGTAAGCGCAAGATCGGCACCACGGGCCGTGGCATCGGTCCGACCTACGCCGACAAGATCAACCGCGTCGGCATCCGGGTCCAGGACCTGTACGACGAGTCGATCCTCACCCAGAAGGTCGAGGCGGCGCTGGAGGGCAAGAACCAGCTCCTCGCCAAGCTCTACAACCGTCGTGCCATCGACGCGGAGCAGATCGTCGAGGAGATGCTCCAGTACGCGGAGCAGATCAAGCCGTTCGTCGCGGACACCACGCTGATCCTGAACAACGCGCTCGACGAGGACAAGGTCGTCCTGTTCGAGGGCGGCCAGGGCACGCTGCTCGACGTCGACCACGGCACGTACCCCTTCGTCACCTCCTCGAACCCGACCGCGGGCGGCGCCTGCACCGGCGCCGGCGTGGGCCCGACGAAGATCAGCCGGGTCATCGGCATCCTCAAGGCGTACACGACCCGTGTCGGCGCCGGCCCGTTCCCGACGGAGCTCTTCGACGCGGACGGCGAGGCGCTGCGCCGCATCGGCGGCGAGCGCGGTGTCACCACCGGCCGTGACCGTCGCTGCGGCTGGTTCGACGCGGTCATCGCGCGCTACGCGACCCGGGTCAACGGCCTGACGGACTTCTTCCTCACCAAGCTCGACGTGCTGACGGGCTGGGAGCAGATCCCGGTCTGCGTCGCGTACGAGATCGACGGCAAGCGCGTCGAGGAGCTGCCGTACTCGCAGACCGACTTCCACCACGCGAAGCCGATCTACGAGATGCTGCCGGGCTGGTCCGAGGACATCACCAAGGCGAAGACCTTCGCGGACCTGCCGAAGAACGCGCAGGCGTACGTGAAGGCGCTGGAGGAGATGTCGGGCGCGCCGATCTCCGCGATCGGCGTCGGCCCCGGCCGCACCGAGACGATCGAGATCAACTCGTTCCTGTAGTCCCCGGAGTGGGCCCCCTCCCCCGGATCGAGTCCGGGGGAGGGGGCCCGACGGGACGTCGGCACTACACGGTCAGCTTCGTGTCGCGGCCGACCTTCTCCCAGGTCCTGAGATCGTCCCGCACCTGGTCCAAATGCCCCAGGATCGTGTCGATCGAGTCGTCCCCCAGGGCCAGCCGCAGCGGCGTCTCGTCCGCGTTCAGCGCGGCCAGCACCGCCGCCGCCGCCTTCGCCGGGTCGCCCTCCTGCAGACCGCCGCCGGTCTCCACGAACGCGCGGGTCGCGCCCACCGTCTCCGTGTAGTCCGCGATGCCGTCGCCGCTCAGGCTGTGGTTGCCGAAGAGCCTCGTGCGGAAGGCGCCCGGTTCGACGATCAGGACGTCGATGCCCAGCGGCCGCACCTCCGCCGCGAGCGCCTCCGACATGCCCTCCAGGGCGAACTTCGTCGCGCTGTACGCGCCGAATCCGGCCATCGACATCTGTCCGCCGACGCTGCTGAGCTGCACGATCGCGCCCGAGCGGCGGGCCCGCATGTGGGGCAGGACCGCGCGGGTCAGCGCTGCGGGGCCGAAGACGTGGACGTCGAACAGGGAGCGCAGCTCGGCGTCGGAGGTCTCCTCGACCGAACCGACGTGTGTGCGGCCCGCGTTGTTGACGAGGACGTCGATGCGGCCGTGGCGCTCGGCGACCTCCGCGACGACGGTGTCGACCGCCGCCGGATCGGTGACGTCGAGCGCTACCGGGTCGACCTGGTCGGGGTGGGCCGCGACCAGATCGTCCAGGGTCTCGGTGCGGCGGGCCGCGGCGACCACGATGTCGCCGGCCGCGATCGCCGCCTCGGCGAAGGCACGGCCGAAACCGCTGTTGGCGCCCGTGATCAGCCAGACCTTGCTCATGGGGATCCCTCTTCCTGGTTCTCGTCCTCGCTGCTGCGTCTCGACCAGCCTGTGTCACAGGGCCGTTGCCGGTCCAAGACCTGCTGTGATAGCTCATGGTGATGACCATGGACGTGCACGGGCGTGACCTGAGGTACTTCGTCGCCGTCGCCGAGGAGCTGCACTTCACCCGTGCGGCCGAGCGGCTGTACGTCTCCCAGCCCGCGCTCAGCAAGCAGATCCGGGCCCTGGAGCGGCAGCTCGGCGCGCCCCTCTTCGACCGCGACCGGCACGGCGTCCGCCTCACCCCCGCCGGTACGGCCCTGCTGCCGCACGCCCGTGCCGTGCTCGCCGCCTGGGAGGAGGCGGACGGGGCCGTGCGGCGGGCCCTCGCCGCCGAGCGGTCCACGCTCGTCGTCGGCATGTCCACCAGTCCGGGGCGCGGCGGGCTGCTGCCCGCGATCCGCTCCCGTTTCACCGAGGCCCACCCGGAGGCCGTGCTCAAGCTGCGCCAGGTGGGGTGGGAGGACCCGACGGCCGGACTCGCCGACGGCGCGAGCGACGTGGCGTTCGTCTGGCTGCCGCTGCCCGCGGCGGAACGCTTCCGCTGGGTCGTCGTGGCCGCCGAGCCCCGGCTCGTCGCCCTCCCGGAGACCCATCCGCTGGCCGCCCGCGAGCGCCTCGACTTCGCGGACCTCCTGGACGAGCCGTTCCTCGCCCTGCCCGCCACCGGTCCCGAACTGCGCGACCACTGGCTGGCGCTGGACTCCCGGGGCGGCCGCCCGCCGGTCGTCGGCGCGGAGATCGCCAGTGCCGACGAGACGTACGAGGCCCTCGTCGGCGGCTTCGGCATCTGCCTGGTCGCGGCCGGCAACGCGCCGCTCCTCGCCCGCGACGGCGTCGTCACCCGCCCCGTCGACGGGATCGGCCCCAGCCACTTCGTCCTCGCGCACCGCGCGGACGACACCCGCCCCCTGGTCCGCGCGTACGCCGAGGCGGCGGCGGGCCGGGCGGGGCCGTCCGGCGCCTAAGAGCGGTGGTACTCGTTCGGTTCGCCGTCGAGCATCGGGTAGACGAGGAGCCGGTCCTTGCCGTTCAGCTTGTCGACGAGGAGGTAGCGGGAGAGGCCCTCCTGGCATTCGCGGTCCCAGGCGTTGGTGTCCCGGGTGGCGGGGCCGATGATCAGCAGGTTGCCGACGCCGGCGAGGACGGCCGTGGTGCCGCAGGACCAGTCCTCGTCCATGAGCACGCCGTCGACGGTGCGCGGATAGCCGTCGAGGACGCTGACCACGGGGGCGCCGACCGGGCCCTGGGTGATCGTCACCTGCGAGGTGTAGCGCTCGTCGTTCTCGCCGTAGATCTCCGGGGCGGGGATGCGTGTCCAGCGGCCGAGGAAGCGGGCGGGGACGACCTCGGTGCCCTTGGGGGCCTTGCGGAAGGTGGCCTTGGCCGTGCCCGAGGTCCACTCCAGGACGTCGGGGGAGCGCAGCGTCAGCGTCTGGTGGGCGGCGGGGACGCAGCGCTGGGCGGGCACGCTGGTCGTCACGTCGGACTCGCCGAGGACGACCTTGTCCTCGTCGGCGGAGACGAGCCGGGAGCGGCCCATGCACAGGCGGTTCTCGGCGACCTGGACGTAGACGGCGTTCTTCGAACCCGCCGCCCCCTGGCTGATCTCGAACCGGGCGGTCTCCCGCGGGTGGTCCTGGGAGCCCTGGATGACGCCCTCCCAGGCGCCGAGGAACGCGGCCGGGACGATGCCGGCGGGGCGGGCCGCGACGTTGCCCGTGCCGCTCGGGGCCCGGTTCTTCTGGTCGTCCATGCCGGTGTCCGGGTCGGGCCAGAAGGTGTACGTGAGGGTGGCCGCGGCCGCCACCGCGAGGGCCGCGAGCCCGGCGGCCAGGGCGGTCCGGCGCGGGCGTCCGGCCCGGGGCCGGGGCTGGGGCGCCGTGGAGGCGGTGGACGGGAGGGGAGTGGGCGGGGTCGGGTCGCCGTCGGCACCGCCGCCCGCACCAGCGCCGCCACCGGTACCGCCGCCCGCACGAGCGCCGCCACCGGCACCGTGACCGTCGGCCGCGTTCCCCGTTTCCGGTGCGCTCTTCGTCTCCGCCTCCAGGAGCCGCGCCGCGTGCCGGCCGAGCCGGGCCAGGACGTCGGCCGGCAGCCAGGGGTCGGGGACGGGCAGCGTCTCCGCGATCTCGGCGGCCGAGGGCCGCGCGGCCGGGTCCTTCGCGAGACAGGCCCGGATCACCCCGGTCAGCTCGGGCGCCAGATCCGTCAGGTCGGGCTCGTCGTGGGCGATCCGGAACATCGTCGCGTGCACGCCGCTGTCCGCCGTCCCGAAGGGGGAGCGGCCGGTCGCCGCGTACGCCAGGACCGAGCCGAGGCAGAAGATGTCGGACGCGGGGGTGAGCCGGTCGCCCCGCACCTGCTCGGGCGACATGAAGCCGGGGGAGCCGACGACCGCGCCGGTGGTGGTCAGATTGCCGCCGTCGGCGACGGTGTCGACGGCGCGCGCGATGCCGAAGTCGATGATCCGCGGCCCGTCGACGGTGAGCAGGACGTTGGACGGCTTGAGGTCGCGGTGCACGAGTCCGGCGGCGTGGATGTGCACGAGGGCGCGGGCGAGGCCGGAGGCCAGCGCCTTCACGGTCGCGGGCGGCAGCGGCCCGAACTCGTCGCCGACCACGGCCCGCAGCGACGGACCCGGTACGTAGCCGATCGCCACCCACGGCGAGTCGGCCGCGGTGTCCGAGCCGAGGACGGGCGCGGTGCCCGTACCGCCGACCCGCTCGAGGGAGGCGACCTCGCGGGCGAACCGGCGCCGGAACTCCTCCTGTGCGGCCAGCTCCGCGTGCACGACCTTCACCGCGACGGTCCGTCCGCCGGCCGAACGCGCGAGGAACACCCGGCCCATGCCCCCGACCCCGAGGCGGCCGAGCAGACGGAACGGGCCGATGCTGACCGGGTCTTCCGCGTTCAATGGATCCACGTCGTCAGAGCATGCCAGACCGGGGGTCGGCAGTCCCTACCGATCGCATGCCGGACCAGGGGCGTCCGTCCCCGGCCCCCGCCCGCCGGGACCGGAGGCCGGCGGCGCCGGGCGCGCGGTCAGCCCTCGCCACAGATCTTCAGCCCCTTCGGCGTCGAGCAGGGCAGGTGCCCGTGGGCGCGGATGATGTCCTGGCCGCTGCCCCAGCGCAGATAGGTGAGGAAGCTGGCGGTCAGCGAGTCGGCCCCGGGCTCGCGCCAGGTGTAGGCGTACTCGATCTCCCGGTACGGGTAGCTCGACTCGCCCAGCTCGTCCAGGACCGGTCTGCGGCCGTCGACGGCCACCCGGTGCAGGCCCTTCAGGCCGGTGCCCTCACGCACCTCCGTGTAGCCGATGGCGCCGGGCAGCTTGGCCACCGTGGACAGGACCTGTTCCGTGGAGTCGAGTTCGCAGCGGATGACCGGCGACTCGGGGTCGTTGCTGGTCCGGCAGTCCAGGGAGGAGTTGGCGGGCTCGTTGCGTCCGAGGACCCGGCGCTGGAACACCTCTCTGGTGCCGGAGTTGGCGTCCCGGCTGACCAGCAGGATCGGCAGGTCCATGCTGGGCACCAGTTCGCCCCAGTTCTTGATCTCGCCCCGGTAGATCCGGCGGATCTGGTCCAGGGTCAGGTTGTCGACGGGCACGTCGTCGTTGAGGACGAGGGTGTAGAGGGAGACGGCGACCATGCTCTCCCGCAGCTCGGGGAAGCCGCCCGGCTTGCGCCCGTCGGACAGGGCGACGACCGCGGGGGAGCCCTTGGCCTTCTTCGCGCCCTCGTCGGCCAGCCGCCGTATCCCGGACGTCGACCCGTGCGCCTCCACGCTCACGGTCGCGCCCTCGCAGTCCTTCTCGTACTTCTTCGCGAGGTCCCGTACGACGGGTGCGAAGGCCGTCGACCCGGTGACCGTGAGACTCCCCTTGGCGCAGCCGATCGGCGGCGGGGTCTGCTCCCGGACGATGATCACGGCGAGGGCGATCATGCAGAGCGTGAGGGTGAGGGTGACGGTCCGCGCGACCCGGCTGAAGAGGGGCGCCTTGTCGTCGGGGGTCGTGCTGTGGTTGACGTGGACGACACCGTCGTCGAGGGTGCCCTCGACGGTGACGGGGGTGCCCGTCGGCCCGCCGGTGAGCAGGACGAGCAGCTTGTAGTGGGCGCCCCGGTTGAGCGGCACCTTGGGCAGCCGGATGGAGCCGACTCCCATGGTCGGCTGCCAGGCGGCGTCGAAGTGGGTCAGGAGCCCGGGGTGGTCGGGGGCGGTCACCACGATCGCCTTCATCTGACGGCCGGGGCCGGTGCCGCCGTCCCGGTGGGCGAACCGCACGGTGAGTCCCGTGGTGCCGCCGTCCGTGTAGTCGTCGCCGCCGATGGCCAGGCCGCCGTCGTTCTCGATGCGGAGCAGGACGATGGTGGCGTCGGTCAGATCCTGGTTCGTGTCGAAGTAGCCGCGCCGTACGGTCGCGCCGGGGCCGGTCATGGCGCTGCTGGCCGCGGCTCCGGCGCCGATGGAGGTGTCGAGCTGGACGCGGTAGCCGATCCGGCGCCGGCGCGGAACCCACCACTGGACCCAGATGGCGGCGATCGAGACGAGGACACCGACCAGTGCGGTGACCACGGCGATGATGTTCTCAGCGGTAAGCCAGTCCACCCGCGCGACGGTACGGACGTGTGTGCGGTTACGGCGGGTACGTCGCGTCCCGCCACCTGGAGTTCGTGCTTCCGCCAACGAAGCCCGTCCCCCGGCAGGCCCCGTCCCCCGGGCGGCCCCGTCCCCCGGCATGGCCCCTCCGGGGGCCGGGCGCTGCGCGGGCGGGTCATCAGAGGTTGCCGGGGGTGTGGAGCGTGGGTGTAATGGCCACGAGGGGGCCTTCAGTCTGAGGAGAACCCCATGCGTGTCGTCGAAGTGACCGCCTACGGCGGACCCGAGGTCCTCAGAATGGCCCGACGGCCGGAGCCGGAGGCCGGGGCAGTCCCGGGCATGGTGCGTGTGCGGCTCAAGGCCGCCGGTGTGAACCAGGCGGATCTCCGGATCCGGGCCGGCCGGTACGCCGACGCGGTCGGCGACCTCAAGCCCCCGTTCGTCCTGGGCACGGACTTCGCGGGAAGGCTGCTCGACCCGGCGCCCGGGATGGACCCCGGGACCCGTGTGGCCGGCCACATCCCCTGGTACGAGCTGCTGACCGGCGACGGCACGTACGCCGAGGTCATCTGGGTCGATCCGCAGTGGCTGGCCGTGATCCCGGACGACGTGGAGTTCACCGTGGCCGCGTCCGTCCCGCTGGCCTCCGACACGGCGCAGCAGGGCCTCGACCGCCTCGCGCTCCCGGCGGGGGCGACGCTGCTCGTGACCGGCGGGAGCGCCGTGGTGGGCCGCTTCGCGGTCCAGTACGCCCATGCGGCCGGACTGCGGGTCGTGGCCGTCGCCCACGAGGGCGACGAGAGCGAACTGAAGATCCTCGGCGCGGACCACGCCGTCCCGCGCGGCACCCCGGAGGAGGTGCGCGCCCGGGTGACCGAGGCGGTCCCGGAGCCGGTGGACGGGATCTTCGACGGCGCGCTCGTCGGCGAGGGGCTCCTCCCGCTCCTGAAGGACGACGGGGTCTTCGTCGCGATCGCTCCCGACCGGATTCCGCCCGCCGAGCGGAACATCCGGGTCGAGGCCGTCCGGGCCCGCCCGGACGCCGCCCGGCTGAAGGAGGCGCTGCAGAAGGTGGCGGACCGCGAGCTGATCACCCGGGTGGCCGACGTCATGCCGCTGGAGGAGGTCGCCGAGGCCCACCGCCGCGCGGAGGCGGGCCACCGGCCGGGGCGGATCGTGCTCCTGATCTGAGAGGGGGCGCCCCTCCCTCGCGCGGTACCCCCCTGGCTCCACGGGGACAAGGCCCGGGCCCCTGGTCCGGGCCTTGTCGCACCCTCGTGAGAGGCTTCTGGCCTCCGGCGGCACACGACCATGCGCCCGCCGTCGAGCCCGTAGACGAACCGAGTGGATCCCAGGGGGGAACCTTCATGACCGCCATCCGACGTCGGCGTGCCCTGCGCGGCGCCCTCGCCGCCACCGCCGCCTCGATCGCCCTGGCCGCCACCGCGGGCACCGCCTTCGCCTCCGGCGACCCGGCCGGTGCCGACCGGGCGCGTGCCACGGCCACGGCCGAGGCCGAGCGCCAGACCGAGCGCCAGGCCGGGCCCCAGACCGGGGATGCCCGGCGCGCGGGCACCTTCGCCGCCGCGGACGCCCCGGTGGAGACGCCCACCTTCTCGATGAACGCCGTCCACAAGCAGACGAAGGAGCTGTACCTCTACTTCGCCGACCGCGAGGGCGGCTTCCGCCCCCGCTACCCCGTCGAGGTGACCTTCGACCACAGTGCCGACGTGATCGACGTCGACAACGACAAGGACGGGTACGGCGACGGCACCTGGTTCCTCCACAAGGACGGGACCCTGAGGTACAACTGGTTCGAGGGCCCCGGCGATCAGCGCTCCAAGCAGGTCGGCAAGGGCTGGAACATCTACACGACGGTCCTCTCGCCCGGCAGCATCGGCGGCGCCAAGGAGGCCGACCTCATCGGCGTCGACAAGGCCGGTGTCCTGTGGTCGTACCTCGCCTACCCGGACGGTTCGCTCACCGCGCGCACCCGGGTCGGCGGCGGCTGGGGCCAGTACGACCAGGTCGAGGGCCAGGGCGATCTGTCCGGTGACGGCAAGCCCGACATCGTCGCCCGCGACAGGACCGGCGTCCTGTGGCTCTACAAGGGCACGGGCGACTACAAGGCCCCGTTCGAGGGCCGTACGAAGATCGGCGGCGGCTGGAACGTCTACGACCGGCTGCTGTCGGTCGGCGACCTCGACGCCGACGGCCGGACGGACCTGATCGCGCGCAAGCCGAACGGCGACCTGTTCCGGTACTCGGGCTCGGGCAGCGCGCAGGCCGTCTTCCAGAAGCCGGTGCAGATCGGCCACGGCTTCCAGATCTACAACCTGCTCTAGGCGCAGGCCGGTTGAGCGTCTCCACATCATGCTCACCGGTTCTTCAAAATTTAGCCAAATTTCGAACAACTGTGGCAAGATTTCAAGATCAGCGGCGTGTGAAGTGCGCCGCCGAAGAGTCCCAGGGGGGAACCTGATGACTACCATTCGACGTCGTCGTGCGCTCAAGGGCACGCTCGTCGCCACGGCCGTCGCGGTCGCGACCGCGACCATCGCCGGCACGGCCTCCGCCGCCGGCACCGCCGAGGCCCCGGTGCAGCCCACCTTCGAGCTGTACGGCGCCAACAAGCAGACCGGGGAACTCCAGGTCTGGTACCCCATCGGCAACGACATCGACACCATCGGCCCGCTCGGTGACGTCTCCGACATCTCCGACATCGTCGTCGCCGACAACGACAACGACGGTCACGGCGAGGCCGAGTGGACCGTCAACAAGAACGGGCGGCTGGACTTCTACTCGCCCGACAGCGGTGACATCGACTCGAGCGTCGTCGGCCGGGGCTGGAACATCTACACCACGGTCCTCTCGCCCGGCACCATCGGCGGGGCCCAGCAGGCCGACCTGCTCGGTGTCGACAAGTCCGGCGTGCTGTGGAGCTACCTCTCGTACGCGAACGGCACCCTCACGCCCCGCGTGCGGGTCGGCGGCGGCTGGAACGCCTACACCCAGATCGCGGGCCAGGGCGACCTGTCCGGCGACGGCAAGGCCGACATCGTCGCCCGCGACAAGACGGGCGTCCTGTGGTTCTACAAGGGCACGGGCAACTACAAGGCCCCCTTCGCCGGCCGTACGAAGATCGGTGGCGGCTGGAACGCGTACGACCGTCTGGTGTCGACCGGTGACATCAACCTCGACGGCAAGGCGGACCTGCTCGCCCGCAAGTCGAACGGCGACCTCTTCCGCTACCTCGGCACGGGTAACGCCGCGGCGCCGTTCAAGGCTCCGACCAAGGTCGGTCACGGCTTCCAGAAGTTCAACCTCTTCTAGTCGCACCCGTCCCACCTGCGTGGTGACCGCATGACGGCGGCCCCGGGCTC
>NZ_JBHTSA010000135.1:0-21721 GCF_042795405.1 Streptomyces sp. NPDC056480
GGGCTGCTCCACCCCCGGCCGACGTCAGCGGCAGTCGGACCTACGCCTGCCCGGTCTCGAAGCGGGAGACCTTCCCGCCGTCGACGGTGAACAGCCACTTGGTACGCATCGAGCCCCAGGTGTCGTTGCGGTAGTCGGCGACGAGACCGCGCCCGCCGTCCGACTCGGACACGACGTCCATGTGCCCGCGCGAGCCGAACACCTCCCGGTCGAGCCACTCCCGGAGATCGCGCTCGGAGCCGTCGTCGGACATGGTCGCGTCGGGCGTCAGGGCCTCGAACAGGGCCGTCTGGTCATTGGCGTTGAGGGCCGCGACGAACGCACGCACGGCCGGATCGCTGAGCTGGTCCACAGGGATGGTCATCCCCTACCCGTACACCTCACCGGGCCCCCGGCGCGTGTCGCACGCCGATGGGACCCGGCAGGCTGCCCCGGATGACCGACACCGGCCGGTGCGGGCGGGGTGTCAGGACCAGTCGCAGGCCTTGCCGTCGTCGTCCCGGTCGAGGCCCGAGCGGTAGCCGGGCTGGCCCCGGTAGATGGGGGCCTTGCCGGCGGCGCGGACGGCGTCGCAGTTCTTGTAGTAGGCGAGACCGCCGCCCGAGCCGCCGGAGTCGTCCGAACCGCCGCCGCCACCACCGCTGCCGCTGCCGTGGCGGTCCGTGTCGCGGTCCCGGTCGTCGTGCAGGCGGGCGTAGTCCTCGCTCGGGCAGGACAGACCGGGCCGCGCCAGGGAGAGGCGTACGGACATGTACTCCGGGCGTTCGACGTCCTCGCCCGCCTCCGGGTCCTGGAAGCAGATCCGCCAGTCCTCGTGACGGGCGCTCAGCTCCACGTCCGTGTACACACTGGCTCCCCGGATCTCCGTGAGGCCCACCGCGCGGAGCTCGGCCGAGCCCTTCGCGAAGGTCTCGCCGACGACGTCCGGCACCTTGGGGAAGACGACGGCCGCGCCGTCCCGCGCCGGGCACGGGCTGCTCTTCTCGACGACGGCGAACTCGATCCCGCTCCGCCGCCCCCGCTCGGCCGTGGCCGTCTCCCCGGCCACCGGCTCCTGGAAGCAGACCTTCCAGTTGCCGTCCACGAGCTGCGTCCTGTCGTCCTCGGTCGCGTCGTGCGACCGCGCCCGGAACCCCGCCTCGTACGCGGCCCGCGACGCCGTCTCCAGGTTCTGCCCCCGGTAGTCGGCCACGACCCGCCGCACGGTGGGGGTCGGCGTGGGCGTCGGCGGGGTGTACGGGGCGAAGGCGGTCGGGCGCGTGCCGGACGCGGGCTTCGCGTCGGCGACCCCGGGGTCGTCCGCCGGCCCGTCACTCGTGCCGACCGCCACGAACCACACACCCGACAGGACGGTGGCGAGCACCTTCCGCCCCGGCGACCACCGGGTCCGCCAGGCCAGCACGATGCCCGCCGGAGGCATCAGGAACAGACAGAGGACGACGAACCCGGGCCGCCGCCACCAGCGTTCCCCGGCCGCCCCGTTCCCCGGCCCGCCACTCCCCGCCGTGCCGAGCGACACGGCCGGCCCCCTCTGATCCCGATCCTGCTCCACGGCGCGCGGAACCTGCCCCTCCCTGACGACTTCTCAGCGCCACACAGCCTATGACCTGCGTGTTCACTGGAACCTGGCAGGGCGGTGCGGGCACCCTCCGGCATAACCGCCACACGCGACCCACTCAACCCAGGAGGAGCGATGTCGAACGCCGGCAAGGTCGTCAAGCTGTACGCGAAGGGGGCCCCGGTCGGGGTCGAGGACGGAGCCGTGGTCGGCTTCCTCGTCGACCCGACCCGCGCCGGGGAGTGGCTGATCACCCGCGCCGACGGGGGCTTCCGGCTCACCGCCAAGGGCACCGAGGAGACCATCGCATCGGAGGGCACCGAGCGCGCGCCCGTCGTCGCCCGCCCCGACGACTCCCCCGCCTCCGTCTGGCGCCTCCAGCACGTCGAGGACGACGGCGACACCCTCGCGCTCACCACCCTCACCTCGCTCGCCGACCTCCGGGACGGCACGTACGTGATCGACCAGAACGGACTGGCCCTCGGCCGCGACCTGTTCGAGGACCGCTCCCTGCTCCCGAAGCGCGTCTTCATCCGTACGGACGACCGCGACCCGCAGTGGCGGATCGAGGTCCTCGCCTGAGCCGACCGCCCGGCGCGCGCCCCACCCGCCCACCCGGGGTCCCGGGTGGGCGCGGGCCGGCGGTCGTCCTCCCCGTCAGCCCGTGAAGCCAGGCACCACCAGGCCCGACTCGTACGCGATGACCACCGCGTGCGTCCGGTTCTGCGCCCCGAGCTTGGTCAGGACGTTCCCGACGTGCGTCTTGACCGTCTCCAGGCTCACGGTGAGGGACTCCGCGATCTCCGGGTTGGACAGGCCCGTGGCCATCAGCCGCAGCACCTCCTCCTCCCGCCCCGTCAGCGCCGCCCTCGGCAACGCCTCCGCCGAGTCCAGCGGACGGGCGGCGACCATCCGGCGCAGGGTCGCCGGGAAGAGGATCGCCTCGCCCGCCGCCACCACCCGTACCGCCTCCGCGATCTGCCGGACCGGAAGCCGCTTGAGCACGAACCCGCCGGCACCCGCGCTGAGCGCGGCGGTGACGTAGTCGTCGTTCTCGAAGGTGGTGATCACGACGACCTTCGGCGGCGCCGGGGCAGGGGTCCCGCCCCTCGGACCCGCCGGCTCCTCCGGCGCCGCGAGGAGGTGGCGGGTCGCCTCGATCCCGTTGCGGCGGGGCATCCGCACGTCCATCAGGACCACGTCCGGCCGCAGCCTCCGGGCCCGCTCGACCACCTCGATGCCGTCGGCGGCCTCCCCGACCACCTCGATCCCCGGCTGTGCGGCGAGGAGGGTGCGCAGACCGGTGCGGGTCACCTCGTCGTCGTCCGCGATCAGGAGCGTCGTGACGGTCTCGGTGGCGTCGGGGCCGGTCATGCCGACCACCGTACGGGCAGCCTGACCGCCAGCCGCCAGCGCCTCGGCCCGTCCGGGCCGGCGTCGATCTCGCCGTGCAGGAGCCGTACGCGCTCGGCGAGACCGGGCAGCCCGTGCCCGGAGGTCGGGAAGGCCCGGGGGCGGCCCGTGCGCACGGCGGCCCCGGTCTCGTTGACCACCTCCAGCTCCAGCGCGTCCGGCCCGGCCGCCACCCGTACCGTGATCGGACCGCCGGAGCCGTGCCGGACGGCGTTGGTCAGCCCCTCCTGGACGATCCGGTACGCGGCCCGGGAGAGCGTCCCCCGCACCCGCGTCGGATCCCCCGACCGCTCCCACTCCACCACCGCGCCCGTGTGCCGCACCCGTTCGAGCAGCTCGGGCAGGTCGGCCAGGGTGCGGACCGGCGCGGCCGCGGCGACCTCGGAGGTCTCAGTGCTCCCGGCGGTCTCGGTGCTCACGGCGCCCCCGGCACTCCCGGCGGTCTCCGCCTCGCGCTCCCGCAGGACGCCGAGGACGTAGTCCAGATCCTCCAGCGCGGCCCGGGCGGACTCCTCGATGCTGCGCAGGGCCGCCCGCGCCGCCGCCGGGTCGGTGGACATCAGCTCGCCCGCCACCGCGGCCTGGATCGTGGTCGTCGTGAGCGTGTGCCCGATGGAGTCGTGCAACTCGTGGGCCAGCCGGTTGCGTTCGGCCAGCCGCCGCTCCCGCTCGGCCGCGAGGGCGAGCCGCTCGGCCGTCGACGGCCCGAGGAGCCGCGGAGCCGACCACCGCAGGGCGCGCGTCACGAGAACGCAGACGACGGCGGCGAGCAGCAGGCAGGCGAGCGCCACGGCCCAGCTCTGCCAGCCGCCCGTCACCCGTGCGGACCGGCCGAACAGGCTGAGTGCCAGCTCGGCGCGGAGCCAGCCCCCCGGAAGGGCCAGGGCGAGGAAGAGCAGCAGCCCGCTCGCGAGCGCACCCGTCCAGCCGAGGGTCACGTGCAGCAGCAGCCAGAGCGGCGTCCGCCAGCGGCCGGAGGCGGGGGGTGCGGAGGCGGTGGGAGACGCGGAAGGCGCGCCGGGGGCATCGGCGACCGGTCCGGCTTCGGCGGGCGAAGTCGTGGACGGGCGTACGGCCGAGGGCTCGGGCAGGACCACGTACAAGAGTCGGCGGGCGGTCAGGACCAGCACCCGCCGCGTGGTGCGGGCCAGGCCCACCAGGGCGATCAGGGCGGCCCAGACGACCAGCACCACGACGACCAGGACGCCCTCGGGGGCGGAACGCCATGCCAGCGCCGGAAGCAGCGCGAAGGACAGCAGGGGGAGGCTCGCGAGGGCGGCCGCGTAGGCGAACAGCGCGCCCGCGTACGTGGAACGGCGCAGCAGCGGCCGGAGTGCCTTGATCATCATCGGCCAGTATGAACGGGCGGCGGACGGCCGGCCTCCCTCGATCGGGGGAGCTTTTCCTCCCGCGTTTCCGCGATGTGCTCGGGGGCCCCGGAAAACATGATCGTGTCCTGCCCGATCGACGGAAGGACAGCCGATGAACACGCGAGCGATGAAGACGAGGACGTCGAGGTTCCGCCTCTCCCGGCCGCAGAAGGGTCTCCGGCGCGGAGGCGCGGCGGCCGCGGCGGCGGTGGTCGTCGCGGTGATGACGGCGGGCGCGCTGGCGCCGCCCGCGGCGGTCGCGGCGGGCGCGGCGGTCGCGGCGGGCGCGGCGACGCGGCCGGACGCGGTGCAGCAGGGCCTCGACGCCCTGGTGCGCGGGGGCCAGCCGGCGGCGCTGGCGAGCGTCGAGGACGGCAGGGGCCACGCTCGTACGTACACCGCGGGGGTCGGGGACCTGGCCACGGGTGCGAAGGTGCCCGGGGACGGGCAGGTGAGGATCGGCAGCAACACGAAGACGTTCACGGCGGTGGTCGTGCTGCAGCTGGTCGGCGAGGGGAAGGTCGACCTCGAGGAGTCGGTCGACACGTACCTGCCGGGGCTGGTGCGGGGGAAGGGACTCGACGGAGGGAAGATCACCGTCCGTCAGCTGCTGCAGCACACGAGCGGGATTCCGGAGTACGGGGCGGACGTCAGCGACGAGGAGATGCTGCACCGGTACTTCGAGCCCCGTGATCTCGTGGACTTGGCGCTCAAGCACGAGGCCGAGTTCGAGCCGGGGAAGAAGTGGAGTTACAGCAACACGAACTACGTACTGGCGGGCCTGATCGTCCAGAAGGTCACGGGGCGCCCGTTGGCCGAGGAGATCGACCGGCGGGTCGTGAAGAGGATCGGGCTGCGGCACACGTACTTCCCGGGGCAGGGAGACAGGGGCATCAGGGAGGCGCACCCGAAGGGCTATCACCGGATGAAGCCGGGCGAGCCGCTGCGCGACGTCACGCGACTCGACCCGTCGGCGGGCTGGGCGGCGGGCCAGATGATCTCGACGAGCTCGGACCTGAACCGCTTCTTCGGCGAACTGATCGGCGGCGATCGCCTGCTGCGCAAGGCGCAGCGCGAGCAGATGCGGACGACGGTCCCGATCGAAGGGACGGAGTTCCACTACGGGTTGGGGCTCATGAAGAGGCCGCTGTCGTGCGGGGGCTTCTACTGGGGCCACGGGGGCGACATCGCGGGCTACGAGACCAGGGGCGGGGTCACGGACGACGGGCGGGCGGCGAACGTGGCGGTGACGAGCATCCCGACGGAGGAGGCGGCCGTGAAGGGGGTGGTGGGGGTCGTGGATACGGCTTTGTGCGGGTGAGAAGGGGTGGGGGGGTGGGGTGAGGTGGGGTGGGGTGGAGCGTCGGGGCGTTGCCGGGCCCCCTCACCCCCTCACCCCATTCCCCTCACCCCTCACCCCACCCGCCTCACCCCACCGCCTCAGTCCAGGCAGAACTCGTTCCCCTCCGGGTCCGCCATCACGATCCACCCGTCGCTCATCGGCGGCGCCGGCTCGAAGCGGCGCAGCCGCTTCCCTCCCAGCCCGACCAGCCGTTCGCATGCGGCCTCCAGCGCCGCCATCCGCTCCTCCCCCTCCAGCCCCGGCGCCGCCCTCACATCGAGGTGCACCCGGTTCTTCGCCGTCTTCCCCTCCGGCACCTGCTGGAAGAACAGCCGCGGTCCCTGCCCCTCCGGGTCCTCCAGGGCCGATCGCGTGTTGCGCTCCTCCTCCGGCACCCCCAGCTTCGCCAGGAACTCGTCCCACGCGGCCATCGGGTCCGCCCCCTCCGGCAGTTCCACTCCCGGCGGGCCAGGATGGACGTAACCCAGTACGTCGCGCCAGAAGGTCGACAGCGCCCCCGGGTCGTGCGCGTCGAACGTGACCTGGAATCGGCGGCTCATCGTGCTGCTCCCTTCCTTGCGGTGTGATGGATCCACCCTGACACCCAAGGCGGACAGGATCGGTCCGCCACCTCTGGCAGGCTGGGCCACATGGACGAGCGAGGGACCACCGAGCGGGTACTCACCCTCCTCGGGCTGCTGCAACAACGCCGGGCCTGGTCCGGCCCCGAGCTCGCCGGCCGGCTCGGCGTCACCACGCGCACGGTCCGACGCGACATCGAGCGGCTGCGCACCCTCGGGTATCCGGTGCACGCCGGCCAGGGAGTGGGCGGCGGCTACCGGCTGGGCCGGGGACAGGACCTGCCACCCCTCCTCCTCGACGACGAAGAGGCGATCGCCACGGCGGTCTCCCTCCTCGCCGGTGCGGCCGCCGGTTCCGGCGACGCCACGCTCCGGGCACTGACCAAGCTGGACCAGGTTCTCCCGGCCCGGCTGCGGCACGAGGTGCGCACCCTGTCGGGCTCCGTGGAGTTCTTCGGAGCGGGCCGCGCACCCGTCGACCCCGAGGTCCTCATGACACTGGCCGGAGCCTGCCGCGAGGAGGTCGAGGCGGGCTTCGACTATCCCTCCGGGGGCACGCCCCGGCCGCGCCGCGTCGAGCCCCATCGTCTGGTCGCCTCCGACCGGCGCTGGTACCTCCTCGCCTACGACCTCGACCGGGACGACTGGCGCACCTTCCGCGTGGACAGGATGACGGCGGTGACGGCCCGGACCTGGCGCTTCCGCCCCCGCGTCGCGCCGGACGCGGCTCAGTACGTGCAGGAGGGCGTGACGAGCCGGGTCTACGCCCACCAGGCACGCTTCCTCGTCCACGCGCCGGCGGACACGGTCCGCGCGCAGGTCCCGTCCTCGGCAGCGGTCGTGAGGGAGCGGGGCGAGGACCGCTGCGAGGTCCTGAGCGGGGCGGCGAGCCTCGACCGCGTCCTCGTGCACGTACTCCTCCTGGGGCACGAGTTCGAGCTGCTCGACCCTCCGGAGCTCAGGGCCCGCTGCCGGGCTCTGGCGGAGCGGCTCCTGTCGGTCGCCGGCCCGGCGCCGGCCCCGCCGGGACCGGGCGGCGGGCCGGCGGAGGCGTAGGGCTAGGGTCAGGCCATGGCGAGCTGGGACGGGGCCGAGGTGCGGGCCCGGATACGGAGGATGGCGGCGCGGGACCCGGAGCGGGCGCGTTTCGGGTCGAGCACGCACCGGTACGAGCTGCGTCCCGCGCTCCCCGACGCGGAGATCGGCGCGTTCGAGGAGGAGCACGGCATCCGTCTCCCCCCGGACTACCGCGACTTCGTCGCGGAGGTGGGTGACGGCCCCGCCGGACCGGCCCATGGGCTGCTGCCGTTGGCGACTCCCCGCCCGGAGGCGGTGGACGACTGGGCCGTGGACGGCGAGTGGGAGGAGGACCGTCGTCCGGGCCGGCTCGCGACGCGATTCCCCCTCGCCGACCCCCGTCCCGGAGCGATCGGCGTCCTGGCAGCGGAAGAGCTGACTCCGGGCACGCTCACGCTGGCGGAAGAGGGCTGCGGCATGTACGTCCGGCTGATCGTGACGGGGCCGCGCGCGGGCGAGGTCTGGTGGCTGGACCCGGACTGGGGCGGCTTCGTCCCCGCGTATCCCGACTTCCGGGCCTGGTACACCCAGTGGCTGGGCGACTCCGGCCTAGACTGACGGCCATGGCATGCCGCATCAGTGAACTGGTCGTCGACTGCGCCGATCCCGCCCGGCTCGCCGCGTTCTGGAGCGAGGTCCTCGGCTACGTCGAGCTCAGCCGTGAGCACGACGGAAGCATCGAGATCGGGCCGCCCGACGCCGGCTTCGGCGGCCCGCAGCCCACCCTCGTCCTCAGTCCCAGCAGTGACCCGCGCGCCGGGAAGCTCCCGCTCCACATCGACGTCAACCCGACCGACCGCGACCAGGACGCCGAGCTGGAGCGGCTGCTCGCGCTCGGCGCCAGGCGTGCGGACGTCGGCCAGACCGGGGCCGAGAACTGGCACGTCCTGGTCGACCCGGAGGGCAACGAGTTCTGTCTCCTGCACCGCCGGCTCCAGCCGCTCTGAGCCCTCACGGACCCAGGACCCGTCCGGGGAACCAACCCGGGGATCCCCGCCGTTGCCCCGGCATGAACTCCCCGCGGGAAACCCCCGACGTCTTGCGTTACACCGCCTTCTCCGACGATCCCGAGGGGGGCAATCCCGCCGGAATCGTTCTCGACGCCACGGGCCTCGGTGACGAGGAGATGCTGGCGATCGCCGCCGAAGTCGGCTACAGCGAGAGCGCGTTCCTGACAGCGCCGCCCGAGGGAGCGGGCTCCAGCGCCTGGGACGCCGGGCGCGCTTACACCATCCGCTACTTCAGCCCCAAGGCCGAAGTGCCCTTCTGCGGTCACGCCACCGTCGCGACGGCCGTGGCCCTCGGCGAGCGCATCGGGCCCGGCGACCTGGTGTTCACCACGCGGGCCGGGACCGTACCGGTCGCCGTGACGCGCGAGGGCGGGTCACTGCGGGCCACGCTCACGAGCGTCGAGCCGCACGTCGAGGAGGTCGCGGCCGATGACCTGGCAGAGGCGCTCGCCGCGCTCGACTGGCCGGCCGGCGACCTCGATCCCGCCCTGCCTCCCCGCATCGGCTTCGCGGGCGCCCGCCATCTGATCCTGGCCGCCGCGAGCCGGGAGCGCCTGGCCCGCCTGGCGTACGACTTCGCCCGCCTGGAGGCCCTCATGCACCGGCTCGACCTGGTGACGCTGGAGTTGGTCTGGCGCGCCTCCGCGGAGGTCTTCCACGTCCGCGCCCCGTTCCCGGTGGGCGGTGTGGTCGAGGACCCGGCGACCGGGGCGGCCGCGGCCGCCTTCGGCGCGTACGCCCGTGAGCTCGGACTCGTGCCCGAGGCGACGGTCCTCACCCTCCATCAGGGGGAGGACATGGGACGCCCCGGTGTCCTCACGGTGGAACTGCGGGCGGGCGACCGGCGGATCCGGGTCGGCGGCGCAGGGACCCGCATCCCGGCCTGAGCCGCACGGCAGACCCTAGGCGGGGCTCACCGACCAGTCGCCGGCCGGTGACAGGACGGCCGGCATCGCGTACGTGCCGTCGAAGGGGACGGCGACGGCGTCGGTGATCTCCTCGACGTCCGGCACCTGCCCGGGGAAGTAGGTGCCGGCGGTGAGCCGTTGGTGACGGTGAGGGTGTAGCTCGCCGTCGCCGCCACAAGAGGGCGCGGTCGCGCGGGCCGGCCCCGCCCGCACCACCCCGTCCGAATTCCGCCAGCGGCCGTGTCCCCGCCGCGCGACCCTGGCCGTATGAGCACCCAGACCACCACCACGACCGCCTACGCCGCCCGCGCCATCGCGCCTTCCGCCCTTGCCGAGTTGCGGGTCACCGACGACGCGGGGCGCGCCTGCGTTCCGTACTCCGCCGACGAGGGCGGCGACCCGCTCCGCTGCTGTCTGCGTCTCTCCGTCCCGGGCGAGCGGATCGCGCTCGTCTCGTACGCGCCGCTGCGGCGCTGGGCGGCCGAGACGGGGACCGAGCCGGGCGCGTACGACGAGCAGGGTCCCGTCTTCGTCCACGCCGAGGAGTGCGGCGGGCCCGCGCCCTCGGAGACGTACCCCTTCGCCCGTGCGGAGGCGCTCCGGACCGTGCGGCGCTACGACGCGGCGGGCCGCATCGTCGGGGGCCGGCTCCTGGAGATCCCGGAGGCGACGTCCGAGGGCTTCGACCGGGCGTTCGCCGATGCCTTCGCCGACCCGGCCGTGGCGCTGGTCCACGTCCGGGCGGTCGAGTACGGCTGCTTCCACTTCGAGGTCCGTCGCCCCTGAGCGCAGACAGCCCGCCGGCCCGGTTCAGCGGGACTGCGGCCCCTGCCAGGGCCTGCGGCCGGGTCCGGTCGGGTGTGTGCCCGTGACGCCCATGACGACCGAGTAGAGGCTGGTCTCGGCGGTGATGAAGAGGCGGTTGCGCTTGGCTCCGCCCCAGGCGATGTTGGCGACCGCCTCGGGTACGTTCAGCCGTCCGATCAGGGTGCCGTCGGGGTCGTAGCAGTGCACACCGTCGCCCATCGCGGCCGCCCAGAGCCGACCGCCGTCGTCGAAGCGGAGGTTGTCGAAGCGGGCGGCCGCCCCGCGGGCTCCGGCCTCGGCGAAGACGTGGCCGTCCGACAGGGTGCCGTCCTCGTGGACGTCGAAGACCCGGATGAGGCCCGCCCGGGTGTCGGAGACGAAGAGCTGCCGCTCGTCGGCCGAGAAGACGAGGCCGTTGGGGGCGGCGAAGCAGTCGGCGACCAGGCGCACTTCTCCCGTCGCGGGGTCGATGCGGTAGACGTTGTTGGCGCCGATCTCGCTCTCCGCGCGGTAGCCCTCGTAGTCGCTGGTGATGCCGAAGTCCGGGTCGGAGAACCAGATGGAGCCGTCGGACCTGACCGTCGCGTCGTTCGGGCTGTTGAGGCGCTTGCCCTGCCAGCGGTCGGCGAGGACGGTGATCGTGCCGTCGTGTTCGGTGCGGGTGACCCGGCGGTTGCCCTGCTCACAGGTGATCAGACGGCCCTGGCGGTCGAGGGTGTTGCCGTTGGTGTGCCCTGCGGTGCGGCGGAAGACGCTGACGGCGCCGGTCTCCTCGTCCCAGCGCAGCATGCGGTCGTTGGGGATGTCGCTCCAGACCAGCTGCCTCCAGGCGGGGAGGTAGATCGGCCCCTCGGCCCAGCGGCAGCCGGTGTGGAGGACCTCCAGGCCGTCGTCGCCGTTCATGCAGCGGCCGGTCCGGAACCGGTCGTCGAACATCTCGTACAGTGCGGGGCGCTCGCCGGTCATGCGGGTTCCTTCCCATTCACACAGATGCCGTTCCGAATGCTGTACGGCCTCACGGGAAGATTGCCGAATGAGATACGGTCTCCGCAAGATCAGACCGAATGGAGAGTTGTGGATCACATCGATCGCGCCCTGCTGGCCCACCTCCAGCAGGACGCCGGCCAGTCCTACGCCGCACTGGGCCAGGCCGTCGGCCTCTCGGCCGGGGCGGCCCACGAGCGCGTACGGAAGCTGAGGGAGCGCGGCGCGATCCGCCGCACCACCGTCGAGGTGGATCCGGCGGCGGTGGGCGGTGCCGTCCTGGCGTACGTGATGGTCGACTCGGTCACGTGGATGGGCGATTCGGCACAGGACTTCGCCGCGCTCCCCGAGATCCTGGAGGCGCACGTCATCGCCGGCAGCGCGTCGGTGCTCGTGAAGGTCAGGACGGCGACCACGGAGCAGTTGCAGGACGTGCTGCGCCGGATCTACGCGATCGACGGGGTCAGCGGAACGCAGGCCACGGTCGTCCTGGAGACCTTCTTCGAGCGGCCGGTCTCCCCGGAGCTCGGCGCCGGGTGAACGAGAAGGGCCCCCGCCCGGCGCAATGCCTGGCGGGGGCCCTCCCCACGTGGGCCGACAGACGAGTCGGGCTGTACGCCGGGTTCTGTCCCCCGGGACCTCGCGGTCGTCGGGGCGACGGCCATCCATCTAGGACCGGCGTTGCCACCGGCCTCCTGCGGTCTACCCGCGGACTCGGGCGAGCAGCCCTCGAACATCCGCGCAGGGACACCGAGGTGTCCCCTCTTGACCTTGCTCCGAGTGGGGTTTACCTAGCCGCCTGAGTCACCTCAGGCGCTGGTGGTCTCTTACACCACCGTTTCACCCTTACCGGGAACCGAAGTCCCCGGCGGTCTGTTTTCTGTGGCACTGTCCCGCGGGTCACCCCGGGTGGCCGTTAGCCACCACCCTGCTCTGTGGAGCCCGGACGTTCCTCGGGAAGATCCGAGGATCTCCACGCGGCCGCCCGCCCGGCTCGTCTGCCGTGCCGACCATGCTACCCGCCGATCAGGGGGCCGACGGCCTCAGAGGAAGTCGGCGGTCTCCAGGTCGAAGCCGAAGGGGGCGGGGAGCGGGAGGGGCTTGCCGAACGGGACGGCGTGGAGTTCGCGGTAGTCGCCGCGTTCCGGGTCGGTGAAGAGCGTCACGGTGGACGTGTCCCGGTCGATCAGCAGGTAGAGCGGGATGCCTCCGCCGGCATAGCAGCGGCGCTTGGTCTCGCGGTCGGCGTTCGGGCGGGTGGAGGTGACCTCGAGGACCATCGCGACACCGTCGCCGGGCATCCAGGAGCCGGCACCCGCGAACAGGTCCGCCTCGACGGGAGCGAACGTGAGGTCCGGGATGACGTGATTCCTCGGCCGCTCCGCGGCACTCGCCGTCTTCAGGCCCTTGTTCCCCGACACGTCCATGTCGGTCATCGATTTCCTGATCACCTGCCTCAGGACACGGCTGATGTACTTCTCGTGGTCCCCGTCCGGCGGCGGTGTCACGACGATCTCCCCCTCGATCAGCTCCGCGCGGAAGCCCTCCGGCGTGTCCAGCGCCAGGAAGCCCTCCAGCAGGATGTCCGCCTGCGTGAGCGATTCGTGCGGCATGGCAGTCATGTCGTCAGGCTCGGACATCGAGGCACCTGCCGTCCGTCGGATGGGGGTCGTTCCCTCGATCGTGGCACATGATCGCGGAGCGCTCCCGGAGGTGCGGCGGAGAGCGCTTGACCTTGCCGCAGCGTCAGGGTTTCTACTGGGCTCATGCGTATCGGCGAGATCGCCGCCCTGGTCGGGGTCACCCCCCGCGCCGTGCGGCACTACCACCAGTCGGGCCTGCTGCCCGAGCCCGCGCGGCGGGCCAACGGATACCGGGAGTACGGCGTCCGGGACGCCGTCCTGCTCGCCCGGATCCGGCGGCTCACCGAGCTGGGTCTCGGACTCGACGAGGTGCGGGACGTGCTCGCCGACGACGAGGGGCGCGGGCTGGTCGAGGTGCTGGAGGAGCTCGCGGAGGACCTGGCCCGCCAGGAGGCGGAGGTCCGGGCGCGCCGGGAGCGGCTGTCCGGTCTCCTCGACGAGGCCAGGGCGGGGCGGTTGCCCGCCGACGGGCCGCTCTCGCCGGAGCTCACCTCGCTGCTCGCCGGCCTGGGCGAGCTGCCCGAGTCCCCGATGGCGGCGAAGGACCGGCAGATCCTGGCCCTGATGGACGTCGTCGTGCCCGAGGAGGAGCGGGCCCGGCTGATGGGACTGATGGAGGGGGCGGCCGAGCACGCGCGTGAGGTGTACCCGCTGCTCGACGCGCTCTCCGGGGCGGCGGCGGACGACCCCAGGGTCGCCGAGGCCGCGCGGGTGCTCGCCGGCTGTCTGCCGGACGAGCTGGGGGTGGACATGCCGTCCGGGGCGCCGGACGGGGCGCCGGACGGGGCCGGCTCATTCGACACCTCCCTCGCGGACGCCCTCTTCGCGGACCTCGCCCCCGCGCAGTCCGCCGCCATCCACCTGGCGATGCGCCTGGTGCGGGAACGACGGGAGCAGAGCAGATGACGGAAGCAGTGCCTATGACGGGAGCCGAGCCGATGACGGTCCGCAGGAGTGGTGGCGTGCGGCTTCTCCGGCTCTTCGCCCATGTGCTTCTCCCCGCCGAGGTCGTCCTCGCCGTCCTTCTCGTCGGCGGGGTCCGGATACCCGCTGCCGTGTGGGCCGGCGCCGAGCTCCTCGTCCTCGCGCTCGTCCTCGCCGAGGGAGTCTCGTATCTGCGACTGCGGCGTCGGGGGCTCTCCCGGCGGGAGGCCGTCGCCGAGCTCGTGCCGGAGGCCGTGCTGCGGATCGTGGGGCACGAGCTGCGGATCATGGCGAGTCTGGGGCGGTGGGTGGCGCGGCGCCCGCACGGTGTCGAGGGGGTCGACGGCGTGTTCCCGCACGCGCGGGACCAGGCGGCGCTCATGTACGGCTTCGCGTTCGTGTGTGTGGTCGAGAGCGTCGGCATGTCGTTCCTGCTCGCCGACTGGCCCGTCGTCCACGCGGTCGTGCTCGTCCTGGACGTGTACACCGTGCTGTTCGTCCTCGGCCTGCACGCCGCCGCCGTGACCCGCCCGCACACCCTGACCGGGGACGTCCTGCGGCTCCGTCAGGCCGCGCACGTCGACGTGTCCGTGCCGCTCGACCGGATCGCGTCCGTCCGGCACGAGCTGGTGTTCTCGCACGAGAAGGGCGGGGGAGAGCTGAACCTCGCCGTCGGATCGCAGACCTCGCTCACGGTCGAGCTGACCGAACCGGTCGACGCGCCCCGGTTCTTCGGCGCGCCCCGGCCCGTACGGCTGATCCGCTTCCACGCCGACGACGCGCGCGCCCTGTACCGCGAGCTCGGCCGGGCCGTCACGCGGGCGCGAACAGCACCTTCGCCGACCCCGGGTCCGCCTCCGCGAGTCTGACCCGCAGCCACTCCCCCAGCGGCAGGCGGGAAGCGCCGCCCTCGATGCGGGCGACGACCGCCGGGTCGTCCAGGTGGACGGTGCCGACGGCCGGTTCGCGTTCCTTCACGTCGATGACGTACGCGTCGAAGATCTCGCCGACCCGTTCCCGCAGGAGCGCCGCCTCGACGATGTCGACGCTCTCGCGCTCCACGGTGTTGGCGCGGCGCGAGCCGTCGGCCATCTCGTCGGGGAGGGCGGGCAGGGCGGCCCGTACCCACTCGGGCGGTTCGTCGCCCGCCACGGCCGCGACGCACAGTTCGCCCGCGTACCGGTCGACGAGCCGGCGCAGCGGCGCGGTGCAGTGGGTGTACTCGTCGGCGACGGCGGCGTGCACGGCGGGGGTGGGGATGTGGCCGTCGGTGAAGACGGTGTATCCGGCGCCCCGGAGCAGGGTGGTGCACTCCTGGAGGAAGGCGGCGTGGCGCGGGTTCGTGGGGTCGGCGGCCCGGACGACGTCGGCGTAGGAGACGTGGTGCGGCCAGTCGACGCCGAGGGCCTGCGCGGAGCGGCGCAGGCGGGCGACGGCGCCGTCGGGGGCGGTGGGGAGGGTGCGCAGGATGCCGGTCCCGGCGGCGGTCATGAGGTCGGCGGCGGCCATGCCGGTGAGCAGGGAGATCTGGGCGTTCCAGCCGTCGGCGGGGAGCGGGGCGCGGTAGGCGAGGGAGTAGGTGTGGTCCTGTTCGACGATCTCCTGCTCGGGGACGTTGAGGGAGATCCCGCCGCGTTCGGCTTCGAGGGCCTCGCGGAGGCGTCCGATGTCCCGCAGGAGGGCCACGGGCTCCTCGGCCGTGCCCGTGTCGATCTGCTGCTGCACGGTCGCGTAGTCGAGTTTGGCGCGGCTGCGGACGAGGGCGCGGCGGACGTCGGTGGCGACGCGGCGGCCTTCGGCGTCGAGGTCGATGCGCCAGAGGAGGGCGGGGCGGGGTTCGCCGGGGAGGAGGCTGGCGGCGCCCTCGGAGAGGACGGTGGGGTGGAGGGGGACCTTGCCGTCGGGGAAGTAGAGGGTGAGGACGCGCCGGTGGGCCTCGGCGTCGAGGGCGGAGCCGGGGGTGACGAAGGCGGCGACGTCGGCGATGGCGTAGTGGACGCGGTAGCCGCCGTCGGACCTGCGGGCCAGGTGCATGGCCTGGTCGAGATCGGTGGAGGTCGGCGGGTCGACGGTGAAGAAGGGCAGGTCGGTGGCGTCGTAGGTGGGGAGCCGGGGGGCCTTCGCGGCGGCCTCGGCCTCGGCGAGGACGGCGGGCGGGAAGTCCTCGGGGATCGCGAGCTGGGCACGGAGTGCGCGCAGGGCGGCCCGCAGCGGAGCCTCGGCTGCGCCGGTCACGTGAATGTGGCGGCGGGGCATGGACCGAGCGTATGGGGAGGGGAGGGGTGCGGCACCTCGTGCGGCACCTCGTGCGCGGGGGAAGGCCGGCGCCGTCTCCGTGCGTGGACGCTCCCGTCCGTCCGTACGGGGCAGGGCGCCGCACCTCGTACGCTGGGCTCCTGGGGCCGCACCCCCACCCCCGTCCGTACGAAGGAGAACCACCGTGCTCGTGCTGTTGCCGCCCTCCGAAGGCAAGGCCTCCTCGGGGCGCGGGGCGCCGCTCAAGCCGGAGTCGCTGTCCCTGCCGGGGCTCGCGGAGGCGCGGGCGGCGGTCCTGGACGAGCTGGTCGAGCTGTGCGCGGCCGACGAGGAGAAGGCGCGGGAGGTCCTCGGTCTGAGCGAGGGGCTGCGCGGCGAGGTCGCGAAGAACGTGGAGCTGCGGACGGCCGGCGCGCGCCCGGCGGGCGAGGTCTACACGGGCGTCCTGTACGACGCGCTGGGTCTGGCGACCCTGGACGCGGGCGCGCGGAAGCGCGCGGGCCGTTCCCTGCTGGTGTTCTCGGGGCTGTGGGGTGCGGTGAGGGTGACCGACCGGATTCCGTCGTACCGCTGCTCGATGGGGGTCAAGCTGCCGGGGCTGGGCGCGCTGGGCGCGCACTGGCGGGGCGCGATGGCGTCCGTGCTGCCGGAGGCGGCCGGGGACGGGCTCGTCCTGGACCTGCGCTCGTCGGCGTACGCGTCGGCGTGGAAGCCGAAGGGCGAGGTGGCGGCGCGGACGGCGACGGTGCGGGTGCTGCACGCGCCGACCCGGAAGGTGGTCAGCCACTTCAACAAGGCGACGAAGGGCCGGATCGTCCGGAGCCTCCTGGAGGCGGGGGCGGCTCCGCGTTCGCCGGAGGAGCTGGTGGTGGCGCTGCGGGACCTGGGGTACGTGGTGGAGGAGAGCGGGAAGCCGGGGGCGCTCGACGTGCTGGTGGACGAGATCCACTGATCCACTGACCCGCCCGAGCACCTGTTGCACCCTGCGCAACGCTCGTTGCGCGTGACGCTCGCCATGGGCAGGATGAAGCCCATGACGAGCGTGTTCGACCTTGCCCCGGAAACCCCCGTCGTCCCCGTCGTGGTGATCGAGGACGCCGCCGACGCCGTCCCGCTCGCCCGCGCCCTCGTCGCCGGCGGGCTGCCGCTGATCGAGGTCACCCTCCGCACCCCGGCCGCGCTCGACGCCGTCCGCGCCGTCGCGGCCGAGGTGCCGGGCGCGGTCGTCGGCGCGGGGACGGTCGTCTCGGCGGCCGGGGTCGCGGACGCGGTCGGCGCCGGCGCGCGGTTCCTGGTCAGCCCGGGGTGGACGGAGCGGCTGCTCGGCGCGATGCGCGACACCGGACTGCCCTTCCTCCCCGGGGTGTCGACGACCTCGGAGGTCGTGGCCCTGCTCGAACAGGGCGTGGAGGACATGAAGTTCTTCCCGGCCGAGGCGGCGGGCGGCGTCCCGTACCTGAAGTCCCTCGCGGGCCCGCTCCCCCGGGCCCGGTTCTGCCCGACGGGCGGCGTCTCGCTCGCCTCCGCCCCCGCCTACCTCTCCCTCCCGAACGTCGGCTGCGTCGGCGGTACGTGGATGCTGCCGTCCGACGCCCTCGCGGCCCGCGACTGGGCACGGGTGGAGACGCTGGCCCGTGAGGCGGCGGCGCTGCGGGGGCCCGTCAGCGCGCGGCCCCGGTGAACTCCACGCCCAGGTGGTCGGTCACCGGGCGGTAGCCGAGGCGCTGGTAGAGGGCGTTGCTCGTGGGGTTCGAGAGGTCCGTGAAGAGCAGGACGTGGGTGGCGCCCCTGTCGGCCGCCACCCGTCCGATGGCCTCGGTGGCCCCCGCCGCGTATCCGTTGCCGCGCTCGGCGGGCGGGGTGTAGACGAGGTGGACGCGGGCCTGGCCCTCGATCGTGCGGGAGACGGCGGCCATCGAGACCGCGCGGCCGCCGGGCGTCTCCCAGAGGACGAGGCGGCCTTCGGAGATCCGCTCGGCGACGAAGCCGGTGTAGTCCTCGGCGGGCTCGTCGCCGATGGCCGTCGCGAACTCCCTCGTCCAGTCCGCGACGAGCGGGGCGTCGGCCTCGGTGGCCGTCCGGGACCGGCCTGCCGGTGCCGGGTCCGGCGGGGTCGGCCGGCCGAGCCGGAAGAGCCGCATCCGGACGACGGGCGCCCAGGGGCGGCCGGAGGCCTTCGCGTACGCCTCCACCGCGGCCGTCTCGCCCCGGACCTCCACCGGCTCCTCCCCCGCCGGGAAGGCGAGTGCGAGGGCCGCGTCCTCCGTGGTCGCGCCGAGGTCGAGGGCCCCCGAAGGGGAGAGCGCGAGGACCCCCGTGACCCGGCCGTCGGGCCCGGCCCACCAGCCGAGCCGGTCCGCCCTGTCCATGAGGGTCAGCACCGCGGTGTTGCGCGCGGGCTCGGCGGCGAGCAGGGACGCGGCGGCCGCGCGGAAGGCGGCCGGGTCCTCGGTGAAGTGCCAGGTCATGACGGGATGGTGGTACGGGGCACGGCCCCCGCGCCACACCTTTGCGACGGCCCGTCGCCCGCCCCGCCGGCTACCGGAGGTGGGAGGTGTCGTTGAGGAGCCGTACGGACGCGTTGCCGTCGGCGTAGTAGGCGACCGCCGAGATCGAGGCGGCCGACAGCTCCATCCGGAACAGCGACTCCGGCGGGGCGCCGAGCGCGAGCCGGACCAGGGTCTTGATGGGCGTGACGTGGGTGACGAGGAGGACGGTCCGGCCCGCGTAGGCGGCGGTGAGCCGGTCCCGGGTCGCGGCGACGCGGCGGGCGACGGTCGCGAAGCTCTCGCCTCCGCCGGTGGGCGCGGCCTTCGGCGAGGCGAGCCAGGCGTCGAGGTCCTCGGGGTACCGCTCCCGGACCTCGCCGAACGTCAGCCCCTCCCAGGCGCCGAAGTCGGTCTCGCGCAGCCCCTGCTCGACGCGGACGTCGAGCCCGAGGCGCCCGGCGACGGCGGCCGCGGTCTGGCGGCAGCGGGTGAGCGGCGAGCTGACGATCTCCTGGACGGTCCCTCGGGCGGCGAGCGCCTCCGCGACGGCCTCGGCCTGCCGGAGTCCGGCTGCCGAGAGTGCGGGATCGGTCCCCCCGCTGCCGGAGAACCGCTTCTCGGGGGTGAGCGCGGTCTCGCCGTGCCGGAGGAGCACGAAGGTGGCGGGGGCGCTCATGTCGGGCCCGGCGGACCAGCCTTGACCGGGGGCGGCAGACGCGGCGGAGGCCGGCTGCGCAGCCGGGGCGGGTACGGACCCGGCGGGCGCGGACCCGGCGGGTACGGACCCGGCGGGTACGGACCCGGCGGGCGCGGCTGCGGTCTCGGGGCCGGTGGGCTCGGACCGGGTAGCGGGCGCGGCTGCCGCGGCGGTCCCCGTGGTCTCGGCACCCGGGGTCTCGGCACCCGGGGTCTCGGGACCGGTGGTCTCGGGTGGTGCCCCCGCGGGCGTCGCGTCGGCCTCCGGCGCGTGGGTGCGCGCCGCGTGGCCGGTCGGGGCCAAGGCGCCCGCCTGTGCCTCGAAGTCACCCGAGGCCGGGGCCGTGAGGGCCTCCTCGGCGGCGAACAGGCCGTCGTCCTGGGCCGTCGGGTGCGCGACGGTGCCGGGCCAGGCGCCCGAGCCCGTGCCCGTACGGCCCTGGCCGAGGTCGCCGGACGTGCCCGCGCCCGCGCCCGTCGCCAGCGCGGCGCGGGCCCGTGCCGCGCCCGCCGTCGCGTCGCCGGGCGGGCCGGACGGCGCCGGGGGAAGGATCGCGGCGTTGCGGGCGGCGGCGGTGTCCAGGGCGGCCGTCGAGTCGGACGGCTCCCACTGGCGGCCGCGCTTGCCCGCGTCCATCGCCTCGTTCGCGAGCCGGTCCGCGTGCTTGTTGCGTTCGCGCGGGATCCACTCGTAGCGGACCCGGCCCGCCGGGAAGACCCGGCCCGCCTCGGCCGCGAGCGGCTTCATGTCCGGGTGCTTGATCTTCCAGCGGCCGGACATCTGCTCGACGACCAGCTTGGAGTCCATCCGCACGTGGACGGTGGCGTCGGGGAACAGCGACCGCGCCGCCTTCAGGCCCGCCACCAGGCCCTTGTACTCGGCGACGTTGTTCGTCGCCACGCCGATGTACTCGGCCGCCTCCGCGAGCGTCTCGCCCGTCACCGGATCCAGGACCACGGCGCCGTACCCGGCGGGCCCCGGGTTGCCCCGGGAACCGCCGTCCGCCTCGACGATCACCTCACGCGAAGACGACGACGACGTCATTACAGGCCGGACTCCGACGTGCGGACCAGGATCCGGCGGCAGTTCTCGCAGCGCAGGACCTCGTCCTTTGCGGCGGCACGGACCTCGTTGACCTCGGTGATGTTGAGCTCGATGTGGCAGCCCTCGCACTTGCGCTGGTACAGCCGGGCCGCGCCGACGCCGCCCTGCTGGACGCGCAGCTTCTCGTACAGCTTCAGGAGGTCCGCCGGGACGGTGCCCGCGACGAGCTCGCGCTCCTTCTCCACGGACGCCTCCTCCGCGGCGAACTCGCCCTCGGCGGCGTCGCGGCGGGCGGTCGCGTCGTCCGTCTTGGCCTGGACGGCGGAGACCCGCTCGGTCAGCTCGGCGAGGCGCTCCTGCACGGACTCGCGACGCTCCATGACCTCGAGGACGATCTCCTCCAGGTCGCCCTGGCGCTTGGCGAGCGAGACGATCTCGCGCTGGAGGTTCTCCAGGTCCTTCGGGGAGGACACGGCGCCCGAGTCGAGGCGCTGCTGGTCGCGCGTGGCCCGCTGGCGGACCTGGTCGACGTCCTGCTCGGCCTTGGTCTGCTCGCGGCCGCAGTCGCTCTCCTCGGTCTGCGCGGCGACGAGCAGGTCACGCAGCTGGGTGAGGTCCTTGTTCAGCGACTCGATCTCGGCGTGCTCGGGCAGCGACCGGCGCTTGTGCGCGAGCTGCTGGAGGCGGACGTCGAGGGCCTGGACGTCGAGGAGGCGGATCTGGTCGGCGGGCGCGGCGTTCAGTTGGGGGCTCCAGGGGAGGTGTGGTGGGAGGACCAGGGGTCGGTGACCGTCTTCGAGACGTGGACGCGGAGGTCCCAGCCGTGACGGTCGGAGATCTCGTCGAGCTGGGCGGCCGCCTGCTCGCACCAGGGCCATTCGGTGGCCCAGTGGGCGGCGTCGACCAGCCCCAGAGGCGACTGCTGGGTCGCCTCGGAGACGGGGTGGTGGCGCAGGTCCGCGGTGAGGAAGGCGTCCACGCCCGCGGCGCGTACGGCGTCGAAGAGGCTGTCTCCCGAGCCGCCGCTGACGGCGACGCGGCGCACGGTCATGCCGGGGTCGCCCGCGACCCGGATGCCCTGCGCGGTGGCGGGCAGCCGCTTCGCCGCGCGGGCGGCGAACTCGGCGAGGGTCTCGGGGTGGTCGAGCTCGCAGATCCGGCCGAGGTTGTTCTCGGGCACGAGGGGGCCGGTGACCCGGAGGTCGAGCGCTCCGGCGAGGGCGTCGGAGACGCCGGGGTCGGCGGTGTCGGCGTTGGTGTGCGCGACGTGGAGGGCGATGTCGTGCTTGATGAGGCGGTGCACGACGCGGCCCTTGAAGTGGCCGGCCGAGACGGTCGTCGTCCCGCGCAGATAGAGCGGGTGGTGGGTGACGATCAGGTCGGCGCCGAGGGCGATCGCCTCGTCGGCGATCTCCTCGACCGGGTCGACGGCGAAGAGCACACGGGTGACCTCGGCGTCGGGGTCACCGCAGACGGTGCCGACGGCGTCCCACGACTCGGCCCGCTCTGGTGGCCAGAGGGCGTCGAGCGCGGCGATGACTTCAGACAGGCGGGGCACGAGGAAAGGCTACCTGTCTCGACTTCGCGGCTGGTACCGCCGCCGCCGCGGGACCGGCGG
>NZ_JBHTSA010000136.1:0-21355 GCF_042795405.1 Streptomyces sp. NPDC056480
ATGGGGCCGGGTCCGCGCTGTGTGTGCGGGGCGGACCGGGGCCGTCAGGGGGTGCCGGCCGCGGCCAGGGCGGGTTCCCCGGCCAGCGCGGCGGTGTGCGCGTCCATGCGCTCCGCGGCGAGGATCGCGGCGGCGGTGTCGGCCCGGGAGGCGGCGACGACCAGGGCGCGGCCCGCGAGGGCGTGGGCCCTGCGGTGCAGGTCCGGCGCGGAGGAACCGCTCAGACCCGCGTGCCGCGCGGGCGGTGCGCCGCGCAGCCGCGCCACCTGCCGGGCGATGAGTTCGCCGGCCTCGGTGTCGCCGAGCTCGTCGGTGACGGCGAGCAGGGCGGAGAGGTGCCCGGCGAGCTGGATGTCCAGCTCTTCCTCGCGGGAGCGGTGCGGGTACGCGTCGTGGGCGTCGTCGGCCATCCGGTGGACCGACTTCGTGCGGATCGGTTCGTACATGGGACGGCCTCCTGAGTGCTCTGGAGCCATCCTAGCTTAGATTCAGTCTAAAGTTGAGCGGGGTCCGGCCATGGCGCGCTACGGCTGGCTGTAGCCGTCCAGGAAGCGGCCGATCCGGGTCACCGCGTCCGCCAGGTCCGCCGCAGCCGGCAGCGTGACGATCCGGAAGTGGTCGGGCTCGTGCCAGTTGAAGCCCGTCCCGTGCACCACCATGATCTTCTCGGCCCGCAGCAGGTCGAGGACCATCTGTCGGTCGTCCTTGATCTTGTAGACGTTCGGGTCGAGCCGCGGGAACAGGTACAGCGCACCCTTCGGCTTCACACACGTCACGCCCGGGATCTGCGTCAGCAGCTCGTACGCCGTGTCCCGCTGCTCCAGGAGCCGCCCGCCCGGCAGCACCAGGTCCTCGATCGACTGCCGGCCCTGGAGCGCGGCGGCCACCGCGTGCTGCGCCGGCATGTTCGCGCAGAGGCGCATGTTCGCGAGGATCGTGAGGCCCTCGATGTACGAGGAGGCGTGGTGCTTCGGGCCGCAGACCGCCAGCCAGCCCGAGCGGAAACCGGCCACCCGGTAGTTCTTGCTCATCCCGTTGAAGGTCAGGACGAGCAGGTCGGGGGCGATCGCGGCGGTGGGGGTGTGCGTGGCACCGTCGTAGAGGATCTTGTCGTAGATCTCGTCCGAGCAGATGACCAGGCCGTGGCGGCGGGCGATCTCCGTGAGGGAGCGGAGCATCTCGTCGTCGTAGACGGCGCCCGTCGGATTGTTCGGGTTGATGATCACGATCGCCTTCGTGCGATCGGTGATCTTCCGCTCGATGTCCGCCAGGTCCGGCATCCAGTCCGCCTGCTCGTCACAGCGGTAGTGCACGGCCGTACCGCCGGCGAGCGAGACCGACGCCGTCCACAGCGGATAGTCCGGGGCCGGGACGAGGACCTCGTCGCCGTCGTCGAGCAGCGCCTGCATCGACATCTGGATCAGCTCGGAGACGCCGTTGCCGAGGTAGATGTCCTCGACGGAGAGCGGGATGCCCTTGGTCTCGTAGTGGCTCATCACCGCGCGGCGGGCCGAGAGCAGCCCCTTCGCGTCGCCGTAGCCGTGCGCCTCGGAGAGGTTGCGCAGCACGTCCTCGAGGATGGCGGGCGGGCACTCGAAGCCGAAGGCGGCCGGGTTTCCCGTGTTGAGCTTGAGGATGCGATGACCCGCGGCCTCAAGCCGCATCGCCTCTTCGAGCACCGGACCCCGGATTTCGTAACAGACGTTGGCGAGCTTCGTGGACTGGATCACCTGCATGCCGAGAGCTTACGGCCGGGTCGGCCGGGACGCTTCGTGTTTTGGGACACGTCGGACAGGGCGAGGGAGTGGCGGCGGGGCTTTCCCCTGGTGAGGACCGCCGAATAGGGGTCCTCCGTCCGGCGGGATAGGTTGGCCCGTCATGTGGGTTCTGACTGCTTCCGGGTGCCGGTGGCTCGGCGCGGCCGGGTCGCTCGCCGTCGCCGTGGGCGGATGGGCCGCCGGGGCGCTGCCGGTGCGCGGCGGCGGGGGGCTGTGGGAGCCGCGCGGCTCCGCGCTCGCCCTCGCCGGCGCGCTCCTCGCGTACCTCGGCCTGACGGTGCTCGTCGCCGCCTGGTGGCGGTACGGCGTGCTGCTCGCCCGGGGCGCACGGCACGGGGTGCTCGCCACCCTGGCCTGGTGGAGCGGGCCGCTGCTGCTCGCCCCGCCGCTCTACAGCAAGGACGTCTACAGCTACATCGCGCAGGGCGCCATGGTCCTCGAAGGGCACGACGTGTACGGCGGCGGGCCCTCCGTCCTCGGGCCCGGCGACCTCGGGGCGAACGCGGCCGCGAGCGTCGGCGGCCACTGGACCGACACCCCCGCGCCGTACGGCCCCGCCTTCCTCGTCCTCGCGCAGCTGGTCGTGAGGGCGACCGGGGGCGAGATCGTCCCGGCCGTGCTCGGCATGCGGCTGCTCGCGGTCGGCGCGCTCGCCCTGATCGTCTGGGCCGTACGGGGTCTTGGAGGCGGACGCGGGGGCCCCGACGGGGCGCTGTGGCTGGCCGCCCTCAACCCGCTGCTCCTCGTCCACGTCGTCGGCGGCATGCACAACGACGGCCTGATGATCGGGCTCATGCTGGCGGGCGTGCTGCTCGCCGTGCGGGGCCGGTGGGTGCTCGGATGCGTCCTCGTGGGCCTCGCGATGACGGTCAAGTCGCCCGCGGCGGTCGCGCTGCTCTTCGTCGGCGTGATGATCGCGCGGCGGGACGGCGGTGTACGGGGCCTGGTGAAGGGACTCGTGCTGCCGGGGCTCGTGGCGGGCGCCGTGGCGGCGCTCGCGACGGTGCTCGCCGGGACCGGGTTCGGGTGGCTGCGGACGCAGAGCGTGGCCGGGACCATTCACACGGCGCTGTCGCTGAGCAGTGATCTCGGCCTCGGGCTCGGGCTGCTCCTCGGGGACGACCCCGACCCGGTCAAGGCGGTCGTGCAGAATCTCGGGCTCCTCGCCGCCGTCGCGCTGATCCTGGTGCTGGCGTGGCGGGCCTGGCGCGGGGCGCTCGATCCGGTGCTGGGGCTGGGGCTCTCGCTGGTCGCGCTCGTCGCGCTGTCGCCGATGGTGCAGCCCTGGTACCTGCTCTGGGGGACGGCCGTGGTGGCGGCGGTCGCCTGGCGGGGACGGGCGGGGCAGGTGCTCGCGGTGCTCTCGGCGGCGCTCGTGTACGAGACGGCGCTGGACGGGCGGACGCCCTGGTACGGGTTCGTGGTGGCCGGGGTGGTGCTGGGGCTGGGGCTTCGGTGGGTGCGGCGGGAGCCTTGGCGCGGGGTGACCGACGGGGCCGGCGCTTTCGAGGGCGCCGACCCCGTGGGCAGCGGGCGGTAGGGGCGGGGCGCCGCTGAGGGCGCCGTTCCGGTGTGCCCACCCGTTCCGCCCTGCGGAACGATGGCCCACAGCTCAGCGGGCGCGGCGGACCGATCTGCCGGCCAAGACGTCCGTGCGGCTGCCGTCCTCCATCACGAACTCGCCGTTGATCAGGACGTGCGGGATTCCCGTCGGGAGGGTGCGGGGGGACGTGTACGTCGCTCCCGCGCCCACCGTCCGCGGGTCGAACAGGACCAGGTCCGCGCGGTGGCCCTCCCGGACGAGACCCCGGTCGGTCAGGCCCAGGCGGGCTGCCGGGCGGGAGGTCAGGTGGGCCACGCAGTCCTCCAGGGTGAGGACGCCGAGGTCCCGTACGTACCGGCCCAGGTACTGCGGGAACGTGCCGTACGCGCGCGGGTGCGGCTTCAGGCCCTGGAGGATGCCGTCCGAGCCGCCCGTGTGCACCCGGTGCCGCATGATCGTCCGGACGTTCTCCTCGTGGCCCACGTGCTGGAGGATCGTCGTCCCGAGCCGGTCCTCCAGGAGGAGCCGACGGGCCGTCGCCCAGCCGTCGACCCGGCGGCCCACCCAGTCCATGAGCGACCCCTCGGACACTCCCGAGATCTCGATCGTGTCCCAGTCCATCGGCACGCCGTGGCAGCCGTCCGAGCCGAGGACCTCCAGGTGGTGCCGGATGCGCTCCGCCGTCCCGTCGTCCCGGAGGCGGGCGAGCACCGCCTCCGGGCCGCCCTCGCTCGCCCAGCTCGGCAGCACGGCCACCAGGGTCGTACAGCCGGGTGTGTACGGGTACGTGTCGAGGCTGATGTCCGCGCCCGCGTCCAGGGCCTCGTCCAGGAGGGCGAGGAGTTCGGGGGCCCTGCCCTCGTTCACGCCGAAGTTCATCGTGGCGTGGGCGAGGTGGAGGGCGCAGCCCGCCTCCCGGGTGAGCCGCACCATCTCCCCGTACGCCTCGAGGGCTCCGGCCCCGTACGAGCGGTGGTGGGGGCAGTAGTAGCCGCCGTACCCCGCCACGACCCGGCAGAGCTCCGTGAGCTCGGCGTCCTTCGCGTACATCCCGGGCGTGTAGGTCAGGCCGGAGGACATGCCGACCGCGCCCTGCTCCATGCCCTCCGCGACCAGCCGGCGCATGTGGTCCAGCTCGGACTCCGTCGCCGGGCGGTCGTCCCAGCCGACGGCGTACATCCGGACCGTGCCCTGGGGGATCAGATAGGCGGCGTTGACGGCGATGCCCCGGTCCAGGCGGTCCAGGTACTCGCCGACCGTGCGCCAGTCGAAGTCGATGTCGTCGCCGGATCCGTTCCAGCCGGTGATCGCCTGCCGTACCTCGGCGAGCGTGCGGTCGTCGACCGGCGCGTACGACAGGCCGTCCTGGCCGAGCACCTCCAGCGTCACGCCCTGTGCGGCCTTCGCGCTGTGGTCCGGGTCGCGGAGCAGCGCGAGGTCGCTGTGGGCGTGCATGTCGATGAAGCCGGGGGAGAGGACGAGGCCCTCGGCGTCCACGACGCGGCGGGCGGTGGGGCGCTGGCAGCCCGCCGCCGCGCCCTCCTTCACGATCGCGGCGATCCGGCCGCCGTCGATCGCCACGTCGGCGCGGTAGGAGGCGCCGCCGGTGCCGTCGACGACCTCCGCGTCGCGGAAGACGAGGTCCATGCCGACTCCTTCTAGAAGAACGTGCGGATGTAGTCGACGACCGTGCCGTCCGCCTCGACCAGCGGGATCAGCTGCCACTTGTCGAAGATCGTGCAGGGGTGGGACAGGCCCATGCCGAGCCAGTCGCCGACCTCCAGATCGGCGCCCTCCTCCGTCCGTACCCAGGCGTGCTGGTCGGAGAGGCCGGTGACGGTCAGGCCGTCGGCGGGGCGGATCTCGCCGGTACGGGCGTCGCGGACCACCTGTGCCTCGGGGAGGTGCAGGTCGTGGGCGGCGTCGCGCTTGCCGGCGTTGGTGAACGCCTGCTCCGGGGTGGGCCGGGAGACCACCTGCGACCAGAGGCGGAACGCGGGCTCCAGGGCGCCCTCCTCCGGGACCCGGTTGAAGGGGGTCCGCTCGCGGTACTGCCCGTCGTCGTGCGAGACGTACGCGCCGGAGCGCAGCAGCTTGAGAACCGGCAGGGAGAGCTGGGGGATCTCCGCGAACACGTCCGCGACCGCGTCGAACCACTCGCTGCCGCCCGCGCTCACCACGATCTCGCCGAGGGCGGGGTCGAAGCGGCCGGCCTTGTCGAAGTCGGCCGCGAGCCCCACCAGCCGGTGCAGCCACGCGCGGACCCGCTCGCCGTCGGCCCCGGGCATCGTGCCCTCGTAGCCGGCGACGCCGACGAGCCGCAGGGTGGGGGCTGCCGCGACCGCGTCGGCGACGGCCGCGCACTCCTCCTCGGTCCTTACGCCCGTACGGCCCGTCGCGCCGGCCGCCAGCTCGACGACGACGTCCACGGGGCGGGTGGCGCCCGCGGCGCGCAGGGCCCCGTCCATCAGCTCGACGCCGCGCACGGAGTCGACGTAGCAGAGGAAGCGGAAGTCCGGGTCGGCGTCGAGCTCGCCGGCGACCCAGCGGAGCGCGACCGGGTCGACGACCTCGTTCGCGAGGAAGATCCGGGCGATGCCGTGGGCCCGGTAGACGCGGGCCTGGTGGGGCAGGGCGGCGGTGATGCCCCAGGCGCCGTGCGCCAGCTGCCGGTCGAAGAGCTGCGGGGCCATGGAGGTCTTGCCGTGCGGGGCGAAGGCCAGGCCGTGGCGCTCGGCGTACGTCTCCAGGAGGCGGAGGTTGTGCTCCACCGACTCGGCGGAGAGGGCGAGGACCGGGGTGGTGAAGCCGCCGGTGAAGAGGTTGCGCCGCTGGGCGGCGAGCTCGCCGACGGTCAGGCCCTCGGCGTCCGGGGGCAGGGCCTTGAAGCGGTGGTCGACGCGCTCGTTCGCCAGGTCGGGCATGAGGCCTCCTCATCGAAGCGTTGCGAAGGGTGCAACAGCCATTGCGTATGTCGCTCAATGCTGTCTAGCATCCGGGCCAAGGCCGGGTCAATGGACCCCGCGAGAGTCGCAAGGGAGCGCCAGAGTGGCCGGAGAACCGCCCGTGGATGTCGTGTGCCTCGGCGAGTCCATGGTCACCTTCCTTCCCTCCCGACCGGGCCGCCTCGCCGACGTACCGGCCTTCGAGCGCGCGATCGGCGGTGCCGAGTCCAACGTCGCCTGCGCCCTCGCCGCCGCCGGCCACCGCACCCGCTGGGTCGGCCGGGTCGGCCGGGACGGATTCGGCGACCACCTCGTCGAGACCATCGGCTCCTACGGCGTCGACGTCACCGCCGTCGACCGCGACCCGCGGCGGCCCACCGGCGTCTACTTCCGCACCGCCGCCGACCGCGCCACCGACGCCCACGAGGTCGTCTACTACCGCGCCGGATCGGCCGCCTCCGCGATGTCGCCCGCGACCGTGCCGTACGAGACCGTCGCCGACGCCCGCGTCCTCCACCTCACCGGCATCACCGCGGCCCTCTCCGACGACTGCCTCGCCCTCATGCGCACCCTCACCGCGCCCCGGGCGGGCCGCCCCCTCGTCTCCTTCGACGTCAACTGCCGCCCCGGACTGTGGCGCGACGGCGCCACCAGCGCCGGCCCCGTCCTCCTGGAACTCGCCCGCCGCGCCGACCTCGTCTTCGTCGGCGCCGACGAGGCCGAACAGGCCTGGGGCCTGGGCGACCCCGCCGCGATCCGCGCGGCCCTCCCCGAACCCGCCGTCCTCGTCGTGAAACGGGGCGCCGACGGCGCGACGGTCCACGAACGCACCGGCCCCGGAACCGACACCGTCGTGCACGTGCCCGCCCCCCGCGTCGACGTCGTCGCCGCAGTCGGCGCCGGAGACGCCTTCGCCGCGGGATTCCTCTCCGCCACCCTCCGCGGGCTCGACGCCACCGCCCGCCTCCGGCACGGCCACCTGCTGGCCGCCGCCGCCCTCACCGTCCCCGGCGACCTGGCCGCACCTCCCCGCCGCGCCCACGCCGACCGGCTCGCCGCCCTCGCCCCGACCGCCTGGGGCACACTTCAGCTCGGCCCCGGCTGGACGGGGGACGACCAGGAGGGACGTACACCATGAGCCAGACCGTCGACCGGGCTCTCAGCATCCTGCCCTTGCTCGCACAGGGTCCCGCCGACCTCGGACAGGTCGCCGACCGCCTCGGCGTCCACAAGTCCACCGCCCTCCGGCTGCTGCGCACCCTGCACGAACACGGCCTCGTCTACCGCCAGCAGGACCAGCGGTACCGGCTCGGCGCCCGCCTCTTCGCACTCGCGCAGGAGGCCGTCGAGAACCTCGACATCCGCGAGATCGCGCACCCCCACCTCGCCGCGCTCAACGAACGGATCGGCCACACGATCCACCTCGCCGTCTACGAGGAGGGCGAGGTCCTCTACATCGACAAGGTCGAGAGCCGCTACCCCGTCCGCATGTACTCGCGCATCGGCAAGCCCGTCGCGATCACCGTCGCCGCCGTCGCCAAGCTGCTCCTCGCCGACCTGCCGGAACCCGAGCGCCGCGCCCTCGCCGGCAAGCTCGACTACCCCCCGTACACGCCCCGTTCGACCCCGAACGCCGCCGCCTTCCTCAAGGAGCTGGCGACCGTACGCGAACAGGGCTGGGCCACCGACCTCGGTGGCCACGAGGAGTCCATCAACTGCGTCGGCGCGCCCATCCGCGGCGCCGACGGGCGCGTCGTCGCCGCGATGTCGGTCTCGGCGCCCAACGTGGTCGTCACGGCCGAGGAACTCCTCTCCCTCCTCCCGCAGGTGCGCCGCACCGCGGACACCATCAGCCGGGAGTACTCCGGCACCTCCCCGAGCAAGGACAGCGCATGACCGACCAGAACCCCGCCCAGTCGACCGAGAAGATCGCCCTCACCCCCGCCACCCACACCGCCCCGCCCGCGAAGTTCTCGCACGGCGTGAGGAAGGGCAACATCCTCCAGGTCGCCGGCCAGGTCGGCTTCCTGCCCGCCGTCGAGGGCCAGGCCCCGACCGTCGCGGGACCGACCCTGCGCGAGCAGACCCTCCAGACCTTCGCCAACGTCAAGGCGATCCTGGAGGAGGGCGGCGCGAGCTGGGACGACGTGATGATGACGCGCGTCTACCTGACGGACGTGGACCACTTCGCCGAGATGAACGCGATCTACAACCAGTACTTCGAGGAGCAGGGCCTCAAGGCCCCCGCCTCCGCCCGCACCACCGTCTACGTCGGTCTGCCCGAGGGCCTCCTCATCGAGATCGACGCCCTCGCCGTCCTCGGCTGACCCGGGCACACACGGCCGGAGCCCACGCGCCCGAACGGACCTGAACCGATCCACCTGAACCAGCCGCTCCACGGCACGGCGTTCTCCCCCGGAACGCCGTGCCGCGCTCCCCCCTACCCAAAAGCGAGGCCTCCCCCCGCCATGAACCCCGCCACGCCCCCGCACACCGGTGGACTCCTCCACCTGATACCCGGCACCGCCGGGCTGCTCACCGTCGCCGCCCTCGGCATCGCCGTCCTGCTCCTGCTGATCATCAAGATCCGGCTCCAGCCCTTCGTCGCGCTGCTCGCCGTCTCCATCGGCGTCGGCCTCGCCGCCGGGCTCTCCGTCACCGAACTCTTCGGCACCGTCCAGAAGTCCGCCGCCACCTCCGTCATCGAGACCGGCATGGGCGGCATCCTCGGCCACGTCGCGATCATCATCGGCCTGGGCACCATGCTCGGCGCGATCCTGGAGGTCTCCGGCGGAGCCGAGGTGCTGAGCAGCCGTCTCCTCGGCCTCTTCGGCGAGAAGCGCGCCCCCCTCGCCATGGGCCTCACCGGACTCATCTTCGGCATCCCGGTCTTCTTCGACGTCGGCATCTTCGTCCTCGCACCGATCGTCTACGCCGCCGCCAAGCGGTCCGGCAAATCGATCCTGCTCTACGCCATGCCGCTGCTCGCGGGCCTCTCCATGACCCACGCCTTCCTGCCGCCGCACCCCGGCCCGGTCGCCGCCGCCGGCCTCCTGCACGTCTCGCTGGGCTGGGTCATCCTGATGGGCGTCCTCGTCGGCGTCCCCGCCGTGCTCGCGGCCTGGGCGTACGCCGGCTGGATCGGCCGCCGGCTCTTCGTCGCGGTCCCGCAGGACATGGTCGAGGCCGCCGACGAGGCCAGGGCCAAGGTCGCCGCCGAGCGGACCGGCGGCACCGAGGCGCCCGTGGCGCTCTCCACCGTGCTCCTCATCATCGGCACGCCGCTGGTCCTCATCCTCGCCGCGACCTTCTCCTCCATCGCCCTGGACGAGTCCACCCTCCGCTCCGTGATCGAGTTCTTCGGCAACCCCTTCGTCGCGCTGACGCTCGCGCTCTTCCTCGCGTACTGGCTGCTCGGCATCCGGCGCGGCTGGTCCCGGAAGTCCCTGGAGCAGGTGTCCACCTCCTCCCTCAAGCCGGTCGGCAACATCCTGCTCGTCGTCGGCGCGGGCGGGGTCTTCGGCGCGGTCCTGAAGGTGAGCGGCGTCGCCCAGGCGCTCTCCGACACCTTCCACGACGTCGGTCTCCCCGTCATCGTGCTCGCCTACCTCATCTCCCTGGTGCTGCGCGTCGCCCAGGGCTCGGCGACGGTCGCCATCGTGACCACGGCCGGCATCGTGCTGCCCCTGGTCGAGGGCGGTGACCACTCGCAGGCCTTCCTGGCCCTCGTCATCATGGCGATCTCGGCCGGCTCGATCTTCGCTTCGCACGTCAACGACGGCGGCTTCTGGATCGTCTCCAAGTACTTCGGCATCACCGAACGGGACACCCTCAAGTCCTGGACGGTGCTGGAGTCGGTGCTCTCCCTGGCCGGCTTCGGGGCGGCGGCCCTGCTGAGCCTCTTCGTCTGAGCGGCCGGACCGTGCTGCGGGGCGCCCGGTCTCCGGTCCTCGCGCGCGAGGGCGCCCCGGCGGTGGTTCCCGCCGGGGCGCCCCCCCCGTTCACGTACGGACCGTCAGGCCGCGCAGTACTGCGCCTCCTTGCCGATCGAGCGGTACATGCAGTCGGCGTTCTCCACGAGCTGGAGGACGGCGTCGCGGTTGCGGCTCGTCTCGCGCTCGATGACCTCGTCGGGCGGGTAGAAGCCGCCGCCGCCGGACGAGGACGGGTACATCTCGAAGGTGTACGCGAAGATCCGCTGCGAGCCCCACAGATAGTCGTCGATGGACCCGTCCGTGATGTAGAGGTCGCTCGACTGCTCGGGCGTGTAGCCGTTGCTGGCCGCCATCTTGCCGCCGACCGCGGCGAAGGCGTTCCGGTCGTCGAGCGTCATGCCCGGCGCGGTGTTGGCCGTGGTCCAGCCGAAGGGCCAGAGCACGAGCTCGCTGTACGTGTGGAAGTCGATGGCCGCGGTGATCTGCTGCTTGCCGCCGACCACCCGGGAGCGGACGAAGTCGGCGACGACCTTGACCTCGGGGGCGGACTCGGGGGCCGTGCCGCGGTACGTCTCGGAGCTCTTGGAGCCCGAGGAGCCGCCGCAGCAGCCCCACTTGTAGTTCCAGTTCCGGTTCATGTCCGTACCGATGTACGAGGAGCCGGAGTTGGGCTGACGGTTCTTGCGCCAGCTGCGGTAGGAGCCGCTCGCGATGTCGTACTCGCCGCCGTCCGGGTTGAGGTCGGGGACGATCCAGATCTCGCGGCCGTTCACGGCGTTGGTGATCCTGGAGTCGCTGCCGTACCCCGCGCCGAGCTCCCGGAGGAGGTACAGCGCCATCTCGACGGTGAGGTGCTCGCGGGCGTGCTGGTGGTGGGTGAAGAGGACCTCGGGCTCGGCCTCGTCGGTGGCGACGTTGTCGCTGATCTTGATGGCGACAATGTCCCGGCCCTGGTACGACTTCCCGATCACCTGCTTGCGCATGATCGAGGGGTAGGCGGCGAGCCGCTGGTCGATCTCCGCGTTCATCTCCGCGTAGTTGTGGTACCTCGCGTCGGCGGAGGGGAAGTCGAGCGGGCCGGCCGCCTTGCCGCCCTCGGCGGTCCTGTTCGGCGGGCCGGGCAGGGCGACCGGCTTGTAGCCGAGCGCCTTCAGGTTCCTCAGCTGTTCGGCGTTGGCGCTGACCACGACCGACCTGGCGTCGACCTCGTCGATCGAGACGCCGGTGGCGGTCAGTGCGCTCCGGGCGGCCGGGGTGGAGGGTCCGGCGACCTCGTACTGCCGGATCACCTCGTCGGCGCCGACGGCGATCCGGGCGGCGGCCGACGACGGGTCGGCCCCGGCGGGTGTCGTGAGGGCGGACAGGGGCGCCGCGAGGGCGAGCGCCACGAGGGCCGCGAGGGTGGCGGCCCTTCTGCCGCGGAGAGGACGTCGCATGCTGTCTCCTGGGTGGGGAGGGTGGGGGGTGCGACAAGCGCGTGCGGGTGTTCTGTGTTCGGTGTTCTGTGTTCGGCCACATGGTGAGGCTGTGTCATGGCCCGGTCAAGATGGGGAGTTCGGCCATACTGTCCCGGTGGGGACCCTCATCGGTAGATACGTCATCGAGCACAAGCTAGGCGAAGGCGGCATGGGCACCGTCTATCTGGCCCGATCGCGCGGCGGGCGCGCCGTGGCCGTCAAGGTGGCCCGGCCGGAACTCGCCTCCGATCCCTCCTTCCGCGCGCGCTTCCGTGCCGAGGTCGCCGCGGCCCGGCAGGTCGGCGGCTTCCACACCGCGCAGGTCGTCGACGCCGACCCCGAGGCCGAGGCGCCCTGGCTCGCCACCGCCTACATCCCCGGCCCCACCCTCTCGGCGCTCGTCACCGCCGACGGCCCGATGGACGAGGGACGGCTGCGCTCGCTCGGTGCCGCGCTCGCCGAGGCCCTCGAAGCCATCCACGCCTGCGGGCTCGTCCACCGCGACCTCAAGCCCGGCAACATCGTCATGGCCCCCGACGGACCCCGCGTCCTCGACTTCGGCATCGCCCGCGCGCTGGAGTCGACCCGGCTCACCGCCACCGGTTCCGCCTTCGGCACCCCCGGCTACCTCGCCCCCGAACAGGCCCTCGGCGAGGAGGTCACGGGCGCGGCGGACGTCTTCGCGCTGGGCGCGGTGCTGGTCGCCGCGGCGGGCGGCCGCCCCTTCGGGGACGGCACGCCGATGGGCCTCATGTACCGCGCGGTCCACGAGGACCCGGACCTCGCCTCCGTGCCGGAGTCCCTGCGCGGGCTCGTGGGCCGCTGCCTCGCGAAGGACCCGGCCGGACGACCGACGCCGGAGGAGATCCTGGACGTGCTGGCGGGGGCGACGCGGGACGGGGCGGGGGCGGTGCCGCCGCCGACGGTCCTCGACGCGCCCGCGACGCCGCGCCACCCGGTCGCGCCGGGGTTCGGCCCGCCGCGGGGCGCGGTCCCACCGCAGGACTCGATCCCGCCGCAAGAGTCGATCCCGCCGGGGAACTCGATCCCGCCGTCGTACGGACCGCCGTGGGGCGTCGCACCGTCGACCCCGGTGCCGCCGCGGGGTGCGGTCCCGTCGACCCCCGTGCCGCCGCAGGCCGCGGTCCCGTCGCCGTACGCGCCGCCGGCTCCGCACGACTCGGTTCCGCCGGGGTTCGGGCCGCCCACCCCCACCTTCTTCGTCCCGCCGCCGCCCGTCGCGCCCCCGCAGCCTGCGCCGGATTTCGTGGCCGCCGACAGCGTGTACGGGATCGTCGTGGACGGTGCCGGAATCTGCCTCCAACTGCTCGACGACGAGGCGGAGTTCACCTGGGCCGAGATCGGAGCCGTACGGTACGAGCGGACCCGGCGCGGCCGGTCGCTGCGGATCGCCGTCGACCTCTACGGCGGCACCAGCTACCTCTGCGAGATCGACGGCCGCCGGGCGGCCAGGGTCGAGGAGTGGGTCACCGGGCTCGACCGGGCCCTGGCCCGGTTCCTGCCCGGGTGAGGTCAGCCGGTCCGGGGCCGACGGTCTGACGAGACGCCGCGGCGCCGCCGGGGGGGCCGCCGCCGCCCCGGGGGGGGGGGGGGCGCCCCCCCACGGCCCGGGTCATGCGGTCGGGGTCACGCGACCCGGCTCACGCGGCCAGGGGGCATGCGGACCGGGGGCATGCGGACAGGCATGCGGTCCGGGTCGCGCCAGGGGCATGCGGCCAGGGCATGCGGTTCGGGTCACGCGTTCTGGGGATCAGCTGATCCCGAGCGGGTCCCCCGGGGCGAGCGCGGCCGCGATCCGCTCGGCGACCACCTCGGCCTGGTTGCCGTCGGGCGTGGTCGCCGTCTTGGTCGCCGAGACCGCGATGGCCAGACGCTCGGACGGAAGGTACGCCTGGATGGCGGCGTATCCCGAGAACGACGGGTTCTGCACGATCCAGCCGTTGACCACGATGACACCGAGACCGAAGTGGGCCGCCTCGGTCTGCTTCAGACAGATCGTCGCGGGACAGGTTGCGCTCCCGCCGCCGAGTCCGACCGTGCCCGGGTTGAGCAGGGTGCGGTACGAGCGGGGCGAGAGGAGCTCGCCGCTGCCGATGGCCTGCGCCGAGCGCCCCAGGTCACAGATGTCGGTGGTGATCACGGCACCGGGCGCCGTGGTCCACGACGGGTTCCAGAACGTGGACTCCTCGTAGATTCCGCGGTCCGACGTGAAGGCGTGCAGCACGGGGCGCGGGATCTCGGGCGTGAAGTTGTTCTGCGTGTTCCGCAGCTCCAGCGGCCCCGTGACCTTCTCCCGCACCAGGCGGTCGATCCGTACGCCGGTGATCTTCTCCAGCGCCTCGACCAGGTAGACGTAGTTGGCGTGGGAGTAGCTCCAGCTCGTCCCCGGCTCGTACCAGAAGGAGTGGCGGAGCGGGTACGCGACCAGCTGCTCGGGGGTCCACGCCCGGAAGGGGTGGGCCTCCAGCTCCGTCAGGAACTCCGGGTCGGTGACGTAGTCGTGGAGGCCCGTGGTGTTGGACGCCAGCATGCGCAGCGTGATCCGGTCCGCCTTGGGCAGGTCGGGCAGCCAGCGTTCCACGGTGTCGTCGAGCCGCACCCGCCGCTCCTCGACCAGCTTGAGGAGGGCCGTCGAGATGTGGGCGAAGGCCACGGAGCCCGCGCGGAAGTGCATGCCCGGCTCGGCCGGGACGCCGGTCATGGACTCGCCGAGCGCGTCCGTGAGAACCTCGCGCCCGTCGACCGTGACCCGCACCTGCACGGCGTTCAGCCGGAGGTCCTTCTTGGCCTTGCGGGTGATGTCCAGGACCTTGCGGGCCCTGCCGTCGAGGCGGCCCTCGGTCCGCACGCAGTCGGACCCGCCGCGGCCGCCGGGACCCTCGGCGAGCGCGGGTGCCACGGCCGTCGTCTGGACGGTGAGGGCGAGAAGAGCGGCGCAGAGCAGAGCTCCGCGGGACCGCGCACGCGTGCGCGTGCGCGAGAGGAGGGGGGTGTGCGTCATGCCCCGCACTATGTCCGGGCGGGTGGGCCACCCGGAGCGAACACTCCGGGGCCCGCGCGAGACCCGCCCATGTGGGGCAGACGACAGCGCCGACCGGACGCGTCACGGGACGGCCGGCGCAGGTCCCCCGGGCGCGCCCGCACGGGTTCGCGTCCGGGAGCCGGGCGTGCCTCGGGGGGCGCGTCCGGGAGCCGGCTGTGCCTCGGGGGTCGCGTCAGGAGCCGGGCGCGCCGCGCGGCGGCGGCGGGCCCTCCGCCCGTACGGCCCGGACGACCACCACGATCACGCAGAACGCGATGAGCGTCTCGGCCCAGAAGAACGCCAGGTAGTCGAGGAGACTGCCGATGGGCGGCGCCCCCGGGGCGGTGTTCCGGAAGGCGGCCAGGGCGAACAGCGTGGCCGCCATCCAGCCGAGCGCCGGCCAGGTCAGTCCCATGCGCCGCCGCACGAGGTGCCAGCCGCCCATGAGGACGGCGACGGCGAGCGCCCACATCGCCAGCATCATGAACGCGGAGAACACGAGCACGCTGCGGGAACGGGCCACCTCCGCCGAGAACACGGCGGCACCCTTGATCTCCGAGGTGTCGACGGCGAGCGAGAACAGGGCGTCCCGGTTGGTCAGCGTCATGCGGACCGGGACGCTCTCGCCGCCCTGCACGGCGCCGAACTCCATGTCCGTCTCGTACGCGTCGAACGGATAGTCCGTGATCGGGCCGCCGGTCAGCGTGACGGGCACGTCGACGGTCGCGATCCGGCTGTGGGCGGGGAACGTGAGGTCCCCGCGTACCGACGACGAGGTCTGGAGCGTGAGGTTCTCGGCGGGAGAGATGCCGCCCGCCTCCGCGAGCTCGCCGCGGGGAGTGACGAGGACCCGCAGGACGAGCTCCCGGCCGGCGGCGTCGACGCGCTGCACGGAGGCGTCGATGTCGATCCGGTCGGGAGCCTGGCCTCCGGCGGTGTAGCGGGTGTCCAGGTCCTGACGCTCGCCGAACTGGAGCCAGAGTCCGCAGAGAGCGGCCACCGCGACGGCCAGGAGCACGAGTCCCACGCTCAGCGGCCCGCCGGGGGACCGTGGTTGACGCCGGTTGACGGACACGCACGTGCTCCAGGGGAAGAGGGATGAGGGAAGAGGGAAGGGGGGAAGGGCGAGGGGGAGAGGGGTGGGGGAGAAGGGGAGGGGGAGGGAGGAGACGGGGTGGCGAGGGGCGGCGGGTGGGTCAGGCGGCGGGCTTGCCCGGCTGGTCGTGGGTCGCGCAGTGGATGCCGCCGCCACCGGACGCGATGGTGTCGATCTGCACCTGTACGACCTCCCGCTTGGGGAACTGGTCCTGGAGGATGCCCCGGGCACGGTCGTCGGCCGCCCGGTCACCGAACCTGGGCATGAACACCGAGTCGTTGGCGATGTAGAAGTTGGCGTAGGTGGACACGAAGTCGTCGCCCTCGCCGGTGATCCGGTCGAGGTCGGGCTGCGGCAGGTCGATGATCTCGAAGCGCCGGCCGCGCGCGTCGGTCGCCTTCTCCAGGACCGAGCGGGCCTGGTCGGCGGAGCGGGACCAGGAGTCCGGGGGAGAGCCGGGGAACGCCTGGTCCAGGAGGACCACGCCGGGGGCGGTGAACCGGACGAGGCTGTCCACGTGCGCGTCGGTGATGTCCTCGCCGCGGACGCCCGCCAGCCAGACCACCTTCTCGACGCCGAGGGTCTCGATGAGCTCGTCCTCGATCTGGTCCCGGGTCTTCCCCCGGTTGCGGTTGTCGTTGACGATCGAGCTCTCGGTGACGAGGAGGGTGCCCTCGCCGTCGGTCTCGAAGGAGCCGCCCTCGGCGACGAGGGGTGCCACCTCGCGGGGGATGCCGTACTTGCGGAGCAGCAGCCGGCCCACCTGGGAGTCGTTGGTGTGCTCCTGCTTGTTGCCCCAGCCGTTGAAGTTGAAGTCCACCCCGATGAGCTCGTCGCCGTCCTCGACGAAGACGGGCACGGTGTCCCGGGCCCACAGGTCGTCGACCGGCATCGCGATGACCTCGACCTGCGAGCCGCACGCGCGCTGCGCGTCGGCGACCTGGGCCGGCCGGGCCATCATGACGACGGCCTCGTACTCGGCGACGGCACGGGCGATACGGGCGATGTCCTCGCGTACGTAGGGCAGGTCGTCCCCCCAGACGGAGGCGAGCGCGGGCCACGACATGAACGTACGGGTGTGGCTGTCCCACTCGGCGCCGAAGCGGCGCTCGCCGCCCTCGGAGGCGGGGCGGGCCGAGCCGGTGGCCGGGCGGGTGGAGGCGCCGGTGGCACCGGCCGACGTGGAGTCGCCGGGGCCGCAGCCCGCGGCTCCGAAGGCGAGGGCACCACCGATGCCGGCGAAGGCGCGCAGGGTCGTGCGGCGGGTGGGAGAGGGGTGGGACACGCTGTGCTCCGATCATGGGCTGGCGAGACTATCCAGCGGCGGCGGGCGGATCGTGACGAAACGCGCGCGGCGTGGCGGATTCGCGGGCCTGGGCTTCACACGGGTGACCGGCGCGAGGAGACGGTCGGGTCACCCGGACGTGAGTGGGGGCGGGCCGTGGCGCCACTCTGACACTGACTGGATTTTCAGTCAAGCGCGTGGAGGGCATGGCGCGCCCGGGCCCACCCTGTCGGTGCCGGTCTCAGGGGCCCCGGCGCGGCGACTCGCGGGCCGTGTGGGCTGAAAAGCAGGTCAGCCACGTGATCGGGCAGGGACCCGGACGGGCGGGGAGGGCTGCGCCCCCGGCCGGCGAACCCGGCTGGACGACTGGAAGGCGGGACAGCTGGACGGCCGGACGGCCCGAGGAGGGGAGCGGATAGGGTTCGGGGCATGTCGTCTCGCAGTACTCAGATCCTGGAAGCGGCCGCCCGGGTGATCGCCCGGCGCGGGGTGCGTGGCCTGCGCGTGGAGGAGCTCGCCGCGGAGGCCGGGGTCTCCACCGGCCTGATCTACTACCACTTCAAGGACCGGACCGGGATCCTGCGGCACACCCTCGAGTTCATCAACGACCGCGCCGAGCGGTACACCACGGAGCGCGACCCGGACGCGGAGCCCCTCGGTGCCCGCGAGGAACTCGACGAGGTCCTCCTCCTGGAACTCCAGGACACGCCGGAGGTGCGGGAGAACAGCTCGGCCTGGGGAGAGCTCCGGGCGAGCGCCGTCTTCGACCCGGTCCTGCGCGAGGACCTTGCGCGGGCGACCCTGATCTGGGTGCAGGAAGTGGCCGCGCTCCTGGGTCAGGTGCAGCCGATGGCGCCGGCGGCCGGGCTCGCCGCCGCCGCGGAACGGCTCACCGCCCTCCTTGAGGGCCTGAGCATGCGCTGGCTGAGCGGCGGCATCGCGATCGACCACGCGCGCACGCTGCTGCGGGAGGCCGTGGACGTGGAGCTGGCCTCGCTGAACCAGGCGTAGCCCGGACGACCGGGACGACCACCGACCGCCGGCGGCCGCGCCATCCGGCTCCCGTCGACCGCCGGCGGCCGCGCCATCCGGCTCCCGTCGACCGCCGGCGGCCGCGCCATCCGGCTCCCGCCGACCACCGCCGGCCGCGCCGCCCGGCCCCCGCCGACCGCCGGCGCCCGCGCAAACCGACCCCCGCCGACCGCCGGGTCGCGCGGTCGCGCGCCCGTGTGCACCCCGTACGCCCGTTGAGGGGAACACCGAGTCGCGAGGGTGGACATATCGGGACACGATGACACTTCATGGCCCCTTCTCCCAGGAGGCGGGAATGGCTGAGCTCATCGTCATCGGATACGACGACCCCAAGGTGGCCGAGCAGGCGTACGACACGGTGCAGGAGCTGCAGCGCGACTACGTCGTGCACCTCAACGGTCTCGCGATCGTCTCCGTCGACGCGGACGGCAGCACCCACGTCGACACCGACAGCCGCGTCGTCGGTGTCTCCGCCGCCTCCGGTGCCGTCTGGGGAGCCATCTTCGGCCTTCTCTTCCTGCTTCCCGGCGTGGGACTCCTGACCGGAGCCGCCCTCGGCGGCCTCGTCGGGAAGATCAGCAAGTCCGGCGTCGACGACCGGTTCCGCCAGCAGGTGGAGGACCTCCTCAAGCCCGGTTCGGCCGCCGTCGTGATCATGGCCTCGAAGGTCACCGACGACAAGTTCACCGTGGCCATGCGGCCCCACGGCGGCACCGTCCTCAAGACCTCGCTCAGCGACGAGGACGAGAAGGAACTGGCCGAGCAGCTCGCCGGCCCCCAGTAGCCGGCCGCCCCACCGCGGAACCGCCGGAATTCGTCAGGAAGGCTTCCCCATGGACCCCGCGCTCAGCAGCGACGTACTCGCGAAGCTGCGACAGCCCCGCCCGTACCCCGCCGTGTCCCTCGTGATGCCCACCCATCGCCGCGAGCCCGACAACACCCAGGACCCCGTACGGCTCCGCAACCTCGTGGCCGCGGCGGAGAAGGCGATCCAGGACGACCCGGGGGTGACCCGCGAACGGCGCGCCGACGTCATGGACCAGCTGAGCCGTGCGGTGGCCGAGACGGACCTCGCGCACGCCGAGGACGGCCTGGTCGTCTTCGTGGCCCCGGGGGAGCACTACGTGTGGACGGTGGCCCGGTCGGTCCCCGAGCGCGTCGTCATCGCCGACACCTTCCTCACCCGGAACCTCGTCGCCGCCCAGGCCGCCGAGCAGCCCTCCTGGGCGCTCGCGGTCTCGGCCGACCGCGTCTCGCTGTGGAGCGGCAGCCCCGAGCGGGTCACCGAGCACACCGGGGACGGCTTCCCGCTCACCCGCAGCCTCGAAGACCCGGACGCGGAGCGCAAGGAGCGCATCGGCGACCTGCCCAGCACCTTCCAGGACGAGGCCACCCGCCAGTTCCTGCGCGAGGCCCACACGGCCCTGCGCGCCGTCCTCGCCTCGGCGCCGCGCCCGCTGTACGTGATCGGCGAACCCGCAGCCCTCGCGCTGCTCGAGGACACCGGACCGCTCCAGCCGGGCGCGACCCCCGTCCACCACGGAGGGCTTGCGAAGGGACCTGCCAGCGCGGTCCACGAGGCCGTCGAACCGGCCCGCGTCGCCCGCGAGAACGCCGCCGCGACCACCGTCCTGGCCGAACTCGACGCCGCCCGGGGACGCCGCGAGTTCGCCGGCGGCATCGACGAGGTCTGGCAGGCCGTGAAGGAGGGCCGGATCAGGCTGCTCGCCGTCGAGGACCACTACCGGACCGTCGTACGGGACGAGGGCGGCCATCTGGAGCCCGCCGAGCCCGCCGAGCCCGGGTCACGGGACGACATGGTCGACGAGATCGTCGAGCGGGCCCTCGACACCGGTGCCGAGGTCCAGTTCGTCCGCGACGACACCCTGCTCGACATGGGCCGCATCGCCGGCGTCCTGCGCTACTGACGACGACCGCACCACGACCGCACACCTACCGCACCACGACCGCACACCGACCGCACACCGACGGTACGGCGAACGCTCACGAGAAGAGGACGCATCCTGTGAACCCCACATCGGCGCGCGCGAGACGGGCGGTCCGCGCACGGGCGGTGAGCGCGGCGGCGGCCGTCGTCGTCACGGCCCTCGGCGCGGCCGGCCTCGTGTCCTGCGACACCGGCAACGACGACACCGGCGGCCCCACCTTCAGCGAGCGCCCCACGGCCCCCGACACGGCCGGCTTCACGGGCGAACTGCCCTCCTCCGTAGCCTCGTCGGGCGCGGCAGCGGTCGAGTCCGCCCGCGCGTCCGCCTCCTCCGCGGCGGCCTCGGCCTCCGCGCGGGAGGCCGAACGCAAGGCGTCCATCGGCGCGGCGGTCGAGCGCTCGCGCCAGGAGGCCGAGGACGAGCTGGAGGACGTGACGGCCCCGGGCAACGGGCTCGACGAGGTCGCGATGACCGGCAAGCCCCGCGCGGACACGGGCGGAGTGCTGACGGTCGTCCTGAACATCACCAACAAGACGAACGAGGAGGCCTCCTACGCCGTGCAGGTCGACTTCCTCGACCCCTCGGGCAAGGTCGTCGAGACGCAGTTCGTCGGTGTCGAGGACCTCCAACCGGGCGAACGGCAGCAGCCGTTGGTCATCAGCCGGCAGCCCCCCGAGCCGGTGCTGACCCCGCGGCTCACCAAGGCGCAGCGGTACTGACGCCAGCACTGACACAGGAGGAGAGCCGCATGTCCGAACTCATCGTCCTCGGCTACGACGATCGCGCCGTCGCCGACAGGGTCTTCGCCGAAGTGCAGAAGCTCGGGGACAGCCACGCGATCGAGCTGACCGGACTCGCCGTCGTATCGGTGGACGCGGACGGCAAGACCCATGTGGACACCCCGGCGAGAAGGAAGGGGGAGGCCGCCCTCTCGGCCACCGCGGGCGCCCTCTGGGGCATGGTCTTCGGCATGATCATCCTCACGCCCGGGATCGGTGTGGTCGGTGCCGCCGTCGGCGGACTCATCGGCAAGCTGAACCAGATGGGCGTCGACAACAAGTTCCGCGACAAGGTCCAGTCGCTGCTGGCACCCGGTTCGTCCGCCGTCGTGGTCATGGCCTCGACGGTCGCCGAGGACAGGTTCGCCGCGGCCGTGGAGCCGTTCGGCGGGACGGTGCTCAAGACCTCGCTGTCCGAGGACGGCGAGCGGGAACTCGCCGAGCAGCTGGCGGGCCCCGACTCCACCGGCTGACCCGCTCGCGACGCGCCGGACCGGCCGCCCCGTCACGGGG